>URLQ01000054.1 GCA_900548745.1 uncultured Prevotella sp. | reverse complement strand
TGTTGCTCAGGTACTTATAAATAAAGTTAAATCAAAGTGTTGCGGAATTAAGGATATGTAGAATTATTTCATTACTTTTGCAGTATGGAAAATCTCATAAAACTCTATACTTCTTACACAGGAGCAGAGCCTGCAAACGTGGAGAAGATTGCTGGAGCAGGCAGCAACCGCGAGTATTATCGTTTTACTGATGATAAAGGAAAGACGATTATCGGTGTCGTTGGCACAAGCCGCGACGAGAATCATGCCTTTATCTATCTGTCGAAGCATTTCGCTGGTCTGAAGCTGCCGGTGCCGAAGGTGGTGGCGGTGGATGCTGACGAACTGAGATATCTACAGACAGACCTCGGGGAGACATCGCTCTATGATGCCCTGAAGGATGGCAGAAACGCCGGCGGACGATACACGCAGAACGAAAAGCTGTTGCTTAAAAAGACGATAAGAGAGCTGCCGGCGATGCAGATGGTGGGTGCGATAGGGCTGGATTGGACCAACTGTTACCCCCAGCCGGAGTTTGACGAGGACAGCGTTTTGTTTGATCTCAACTACTTCAAGTACTGCTTTCTGAAGCCGACAGAGCTTGATTTCCATGAACTTAAGTTGGAGGCGAACTTCAGAATGTTTGCCAAAGACCTGACGGCGGAGCCGACAGACAGCTTCCTGTATCGTGATTTCCAGGCACGCAACGTGATGATTGATGCCGCCGGGAATCCGTGTTTCATTGATTTTCAGGGAGGAAGGAAGGGCCCGTATTATTATGACCTCGCGTCTTTCCTGTGGCAGGCATCTGCTAAATATTCGCACAAGTTGAGACGAGAGCTCGTGTACGAGTACTATAACTCACTCAAAAACTATATTGAAGTGCCTTCGGTAAGGCATTTCGTGGAACGCCTCAGCCTGTTCGTCCTGTTCCGTACGCTACAGGTTCTCGGAGCATACGGGTTCAGAGGATACTTCGAACGCAAGAAATATTTTATAGACAGCATACCGGCAGCGATACAGAATCTGAGGGAACTGCTTGAACTTGACGTCTTCCCGTATCCGTATATGATAGGAATGTTGAAACGTCTGATACAACTGCCGCAGTTCGTTCAGATAGAGGAGAAGTCGATGACAAGAAGCGACGGACTGAAGGTTGACGACAAGAATATATACAAAGGACATCCGCAGGACGGTCCGGCAACGTATTCGAAGTATGACGGAAAGGGACCTCTCGTGGTTCGTGTGTTCAGCTTTTCATACAGAAAAGGCATACCGGAAGACGAGTCGGGTAATGGAGGAGGATATGTCTTTGACTGTCGCAGCACCCATAACCCCGGACGTTATGAGCCATACAAGAAGCTTACCGGACTTGATGCCCCCGTGATACGATTCCTTGAGGATGACGGTGAGATACTGACTTTCCTCGAAAGCGTGTATAAGCTTGCCGATGCCCATGTGGAGAGATATATGCAGCGAGGCTTTACGGATTTGATGTTTTCATTCGGCTGTACTGGAGGCCAACACCGCAGCGTTTATTCTGCCCAGCATCTTGCCGAGCATCTGAACGACAAGTATGGCATAGAGGTAAGGATAGTGCATCGCGAGCAAGGGATAAATGGTGTTCTTGCAGCCCGATAACGCTTGGCGTGTTAAAAAAGTTTTGTGAAAATATACTAATTCAGTAAATAAAGCGTTATAAAACTGATAAATGCCATTAAGTGATGGCATGGGTAAATAGCTGTATATAATAATATAAATAAGTAAAGATGAATTTATCTTCTTTCTGCTTGATAGCCTCTTTTACGGTCAGTCTGCTCTGCGGACTGATATTCATCCCTATGATAGTGTCTTTTTGTATAAAGAAGAAACTGTATGATATACCTAACGCCCGTAAGGTGCATAAGGTGGTAGTGCCGCGTCTTGGAGGAGTATGCTTCATGCCGTGTATGGCGATTAGTGTGCTGATGGCAATGGTATTCTTCAACACACCAACTTTCAGCTTGACGTTCAGTATCAACATGTGGGCATGTTTCTTCTTTCTCGGACTGTTGTTCATATACGCTGTAGGTGTTGTTGACGACCTGGTAGGGCTGCAGCCGAAAACGAAGTTCCTTGTGCAGATAATGGCGGCTTCGCTGTTGCCGATGGCTAATCTGTATATAAACAACCTGTATGGCTTTTGCGGAATATATTCCATACCTTTTTATATAGGTGCGCCGCTTACGGTCTTCGTCATAGTGTTTGTGGATAATGCCATGAACCTGATAGACGGCATCGACGGATTGTCGTCGGGCCTTTCAATGGTGGCGCTGCTGGGATTCCTGTATTGTTTCATGTGTGAGAACATGCTGGTGTACGGCATACTGATATCCGGACTTATGGGAGTGTTGTTGGCGTTCATGTATTTCAACATCTTCGGCAAACCGGGAAAGACAAAGATATTCATGGGAGATTCGGGTAGTCTGACGATAGGTTTTATCCTTGGCGTGCTGTTCGTGAAGTTTTCGATGGACAATCTTATAGTACTTCCATTCCGTCGCAACAGTATGCTGCTTGCCTATACGCTGCTCATAGTGCCTGTGTTTGACGTGTTTAGGGTTATAGTGGTAAGGTCATTCCATCGCAGACCAATCTTCGGAGCGGACAAGAATCATATCCATCATAAGTTTATGCGTGCCGGCTTGTCGCAGCATAAGGCACTGGCGGCTATTATAGGTATGGCGGTATTGTTTATCTGCATCAACTATGTGTTGATAAACTATATCTCGGTGACCTGCGTCGTGCTGGTTGATATTGTGGTATGGATAGCTGTTCATGAGATAGTAGATGTATTCATAAGGAAGAATGGAATGGAAGTGTTCCATATACAGGAAGAAGCTAATAAATAGAGAGGTATCTTCAGGTATACGTAAAACGATAAATATTTTATGCAGAGATATTTTATATATTTGAGTTACGACGGCACGGCATATCATGGATGGCAAGTACAGCCGAATGGCATTTCCGTTCAGGAGGAGATGCAGAAGGCCTTGTCGACACTGCTAAGACAGGACATAGAGATTGTAGGAGCAGGGAGGACAGATGCGGGAGTGCATGCCCGTGTGATGGTAGCGCATTTTGATTTTGGACAAGCCTTGGATGTTGCGCAGATGGCATATAAGCTGAACAGGATATTGCCAAAGGATATTTCCGTGAGCAAGGTAATGGCTGTGTCTGCTGATATGCATGCACGATTCAGTGCCGTAAAGCGCACCTATCATTATTATATCCATCTGCATAAAGACCCATTCCACCGCTTTTACTCATGCGAGCTGCATTATGAACTTGACTTCAGACAGATGAACGAGGCGGCGGCATATCTCTTGGAGTGTAGCGACTTTGCAGCTTTCTGTAAGGTGCATACAGATGTGAAGACCACAATCTGCAAGGTGACGGAAGCCAGATGGATAGATGATGGTGGAGGATGCTGGCATTTCGTTATTTCTGCAGACCGTTTCCTTAGGAATATGGTGCGTGCCGTTGTGGGAACGCTTATTGATGTGGGGCGCCACAGGTTGACACTTGAGCAGTTCAAGGCAGTCGTGGAAGGAAAGAACAGAAGCAATGCCGGCGAGAGCATGCCGGGCAATGCCTTGTTTCTGGAAGATGTGAAATATCCCTTTGACGTATAAAGGGGAATATAAAATATAGGATAACAAATAAAAATTAATTATGTGGCTATTATTAGCATTTCTATCAGCAACTCTTTTAGGATTCTATGATTCCTTCAAGAAAGAGTCTTTGCGCGACAATGCCGTTATTCCGGTATTGTTTCTGAACACACTCTTTGCATCCCTGATTTTCCTTCCGTTTATCATCTTGTCGTATAATACGACGGTGCTCGACGGAAGTATCTTTCATGTAGCCTCTGGAGGATGGCATGAGCATAAGTATATCATAGGCAAGAGCATAATAGTACTTTCGTCATGGATATTCGGCTATTTCGGCATGAAGCATCTACCACTGACCATTGTCGGTCCGATTAATGCCACACGTCCAGTGATGGTGCTTGTCGGTGCTTTGCTTGTATTCGGAGAGCGTCTTAATGTATATCAGTGGATTGGTGTGGCGCTTGCTGTGGCATCATTCTTTATGCTTAGCAGAAGCGGAAAGAAGGAAGGCATAGACTTCAAGCATGACAAATGGATATATTTTATAGTGCTTGCAGCCGTTCTTGGTGCCGTCAGCGGACTGTACGACAAGTATTTGATGGCTCCGGCAGAGAGTGGAGGAGTAGGCTTGAACAGTATGATGGTGCAAAGCTGGTATAACATCTATCAGTGTTTCATGATGCTTGTCATGCTTCTCATAATATGGTATCCAAAGCGCAAGTCTTCGACACCATTCCATTGGCATTGGGGGATAATACTTATCAGTGTGTTTCTCAGTGCGGCAGACTTTGTCTATTTCTATGCCTTGAGCTTCCCGGATGCAATGATAAGTATCGTATCTATGGTTCGCCGTGGCAGTGTTATCGTATCATTCCTCTTTGGAGCGATGATGTTGCACGAGAAGAATCTTAAGAGCAAGATGGTGGACTTGTTGCTTGTATTGCTTGGTATGGTGTTCTTGTATATAGGAAGTAAATAAGTGTAAAGTGTTCATAATAGACATAATTCAAGGGAATAATGTACAAAATGTTTTGTGAATTGCTTATAATGTAGTATTTTTGCAACAACAATATAATAAGAAATAAAATAACTGTTATGTCTCAAAACATATTCAAGGGTCTTGGTATTGCCCTTATAACTCCTTTCACGGCATCTGGCGCCGTTGACTATTCCGCTCTTAAGCGATTGGTAGAATATCAGTTGAAGAGTGGAGCAGATTTCTTTTGTATACTTGCCACAACAGGTGAAACACCGACTCTCACGGAGGATGAGAAGCAGCGGATAAAGAATCTTGTAGTAGAGATCGTTGCAGGAAGAGTGCCTATCCTTATTGGTTGCGGAGGTAATAACACAGCTGCCATAGTGGAGGAACTGCATACAAGGGATTTCTCGGGAATAGATGGTGTGCTGAGCGTCTGTCCGTATTACAACAAACCTTCGCAGGAGGGTTTGTACCAGCATTTCAAGACTATAGCAGCCGCTACGGAGATGCCTGTCGTATTATATAATGTGCCGGGAAGAACCGGTGTCAACATGACTGCAGAGACAACGGTACGTCTTGCCCGCGACTGTGAGAATATAGTAGCTGTGAAAGAGGCAAGTGGCAATCTTGAGCAGGTTGATGAGATAATAAAGAACAAGCCGGATTCCTTCGATGTTATCAGCGGTGACGATGCTTTGACGTTCCCGATGATAGCATGTGGTGCGGTGGGAGTGATTTCCGTTATCGGCAATGCATTGCCTAAGGAGTTCTCAAGAATGTTGCGTCTGGAGCAGAATGGAGAATTTGAACCTGCACGTAAGATACATCATAAGTTTACTGATCTCTTCAACCTCTTGTTTGTAGACGGTAATCCGGCAGGCGTAAAGGCGATGCTCCATGAGATGGGGATGATAGAGAATGTGCTTCGTCTGCCACTCGTGCCGACGCGTCTTACTACTATGCAGAAAATCAGTGAGTGTTTGAAGTTCAGAATCTGATAGAAGTCTACAGCCAGAGTATCTGATATAAGTATACTGATTGTTTGAAGTTTATGAACTGATTATGGCTTTATGGCTGTGGTAAGAGTATAAAAAACAATACCCGAATAAAATCAAACTAAAGGATTTTATTCGGGTATTATTATTTATCAGGACGGATTTAGTTTTTTATTATTTTCTTTCCTTCTTTAATATAAAGACCATTTGGCAGGGTGCTCAGTTCATTGCCCATATATACTCCGCTGATAGAGAATATCCTTGAGTCTTTAGAGTCCTTGTTGGTAATATTCTCGATGCCGTCGGTCTTTCCTCCCATGAATTTGAATGATATGGTGCCCGTCTCGGTGTCCATTGCAATATCTGTGATAGGCTTGTTCATTGTACCGCCGGTATAGGTCCATGCATTCATAGGTGAGGATGTGTCGGTAAGTTCCGTTTTATTGGAAGTACCAGGATATAGGTCACCGGCAGCCTCTGCCTTATATGCCTTGTTGTCGAAAATCGTGCCGTTGTATTTGGCTACAAAGGCTGCGTTGTGTCCTTTCAGAGTCTCGTCAAAACTTTCGGTTATAGTCTCTCCAATGTAATATTCCGGTATGAGCATACCATCGGCTGCCATCAGCGTCATTCTTGGATGAGCAGGAGTACTGTTCACCTTGCAGCCGCCGAGAGAGAACATATAGTCGTCGTAGTCAACATGGGTAATCATCATTCCGCTTCCGAAAAGAGATTTGTTCCAGCCCTTCTTCTGTACGTTCTCCACGATATAGTATTCATGTCCCGACTTGTCATTGTCGTTGATGATTCTGTATGCCTTGCCGTTGTTGGCAAGAGTGTTCAGTTCTACGTCGGCAGGTTCGGAGAGGGTCTCGATGTCCATCCATTCCAGACGTTCCCTTTCCCATGCCGTATATTCGGTAGGTCGGTATCCGTTGTATGTGTATTCTCCGGCATCCATCAGGCTCCAGTAGTCCATATTCTGGTTTATCATCTTCTCAGCCATGCTTCCTGATGTAGGGTATAAGTCAGGCAGTCCCATACAATGTGAGAACTCATGACAGAAAAGTCCGATGCCATTGATTAAAGCTCCGTTTGCCTGGTCGGCAGGAGTTCCGTTCAGTTCGTTGTTCACTCCATAGCGCACCACGTTAAGTCCGTCGAAAGTCTTGTCGATGGATAAAGTTCCAGACTTAGGATGTATGCAGTCTGTTGAGTTTCCGGCAATACTCTGTGAGAATCCGGCATATATGATATATACAAGATCTACATTGCCATCGTTGTTACTGTCGTATTGCTTGAAGTCAACCTCGTCGTCAGCAGCCGTACATGCATCACTGAGTAGTCCAGTCATGTTCTCTTGTGAAGAATATCCGGCACCGTAGTATGCGAGATTGTTGTTGAGCTTTACCGGACCGTAAACGTCAAATTCAGGTTGGAACTTACCGAAGCTCATGTCATTGAAGTATCGTGCCACGCTTCCATAGTTTCCGACGAAGCTGCCTGAGGCTGTGAAATATCCCATCTCCGGGTCGTTGGTCTTGTTGAACAGGTCCTTGCCGTTGAGATATTTGTTGAAGGTCTCTTTGGGGTTATTTATGGTAAAAGCCACATCGTTGAATTCTACAAGTATGACAGGAATCTTTTGTTTTCCCAAGTGTGGCAGCAATGTACTGTTTTCAGCCATTGGCTCACGTCTTATTTTGTTGGCTTTTGCCTGCAAGCCTATATTATTGTAGAATAATTGCTTGTTTTGCATGCTTGCCATCTTCTTTTCCTGTGCAGAGCGCATCAGAGGGTCGTGTGCGAGAATCTTTGTCGGCACAAGAGTTCCGTTAGCTGCGACATCGGCAATATAGAAATCCGTTCCTACTTGATAAAGTAGAGTGCCGTCTGTCGCAACAAAATAACTGAGGTCTTCGTCGCCATACGCTCTGACGGTAAGAGTTGTACCGTCGCTTTGCTTAATAGTGGCGACACCTGGTTTCATCTTTACGGCGCCTGCTGACATGGCAGTCAACAGTAAGCCGATCAATAGTTCTTTTCTCATTGTGTAATTGGTGTTTGTTTTATGGTGGTTCTGTTATTGTTCTTCTTTAGTCTCCTCAAACATCTGGTCGAAGATTTCTCTCAGTTTCACCGGATTGTTGATATAATCCCTTATCTCTTTCAGCTTCTTTTCGTTGCTGCTTCCCGGAATCCATAGTTTTATGTATCCGGTATTGGAGTATTTATCCTTAAGATGTTCTGTGAAGCGTTTCCACTGTTGCTCCTTTGACATTTCAGAATAGTGATCCTTTCCATAAAGTATGGTTCTTTTGAAAACAACCATCGGGTCGAGTTCCCTGTCCGCTTCAGCAACAATTTTCCCGTAGATGCTTCTTGGAGCATGTGATGCTGACGCCCTATGGTCTTCCACCGCTTCTTTCATTATTTTAATCTTTTCGGTGGAGAACCATCGTCTCAGCCTGTTGTCTGCAAGCAGAATCTTTCCGCTCGTAACATGATGTATTGCTCTCGGCCCTTCCAGTCCCAGATCATGGTATGCTGCAATGGTGTATGCCATGTTGATGTCTGCACCAATCTTGCGTGCCAGATCGAGCGATTGCTTGATGACGTTATTAACATGACTTAGCCGGTGGGCCTGATCAAAGTTGGCATATCGAGGCAGAATCTCAGTCTCGATAAATTCCATTAAATCCAAACTTACATTCTTGTCAATCATCTAAAAGTAGTTCTTAATTCTTGCAAATATACGATTAAATGTTTATTTTTGCAAGTCGTTGACTTATTAAACGCTGTTCGACACTCAATATTCATTGATATGTTGGCATTTATGCAGGTGTGATAGGTCATTAAGAGGTTGTTTAACAAATTAAGGCATAGGGAAATGGATAATAAGGATATAAGTAGAAACTCATTAAAGGCATGGGTCTTGGCTTCTCGCCCGAAGACTCTTACCGGGGCATCGGTTCCTGTGATGATAGGATTGTCGTTGGCATGGACTGCTGTCGGTGCTGAAGACTTTAAGCTGTTGCCGGCGGTTTTGTGTGTCCTTTTTGCCTTTATAATGCAGATTGATGCCAATTTTGTAAACGACTATTTTGATTTCGTTAGTGGCAAGGATGATGAACAACGTCTTGGACCAGCCCGTGCCTGTGCGATGGGATGGATAGAAATAGGTAAGATGCGTTGGGGAATAATTATTACCACGGCGTTGGCATGTATGGTTGGTCTGCCGTTGGTTCTTTATGGTGGTATGGAGATGATACTTGTAGGTGCATTGTGCGTGGTTTTCTGTTTCCTTTATACTACACTTCTTGCTTCACACGGGCTTGGCGATCTGCTCGTACTTGTGTTCTTTGGCATCGTGCCTGTCTGCGCAACGTATTATTTACAGACAGCCACATGTACATGGATGGTATTCCTTGCCTCGTTGGCGTGTGGACTGGTTATAGACACATTGCTCGTTGTAAACAACTACAGGGATATTGACAATGACCGCCGTGCAGGGAAGAAGACGCTGATAGTAATGATAGGTGCGGATAATGGCAGACTCCTTTATCTGTGGCTTGGCATTATAGCTTCCTTGATGGGAGTGGTGTTTGCTGGTTATGGGCAATATTGGACACCGCTGCTGCCGACTGTTTATATGATAATGCATATAGCCACATACCGCCGTATGGTGAAGATAGGCAAGGGGCGGCAGTTGAACCTTGTGCTTGCTGATACGGCTCGCAATATGTTCGTTTATGGACTGACGGTGTCTTTGGGTCTGCTGCTGTCATAAGAGAATAAGAGGGATGCAGATAAGGCAGATGCTCCAATGTCATGTAGATAAAGATAATATCAAAGATAAAAATCAAGAAAAGAAATATCAAAAAAATAATTATAATATAAAGATGAGAACAAGAACAACAACATGGTTTGAGTGTAAGATCCGTTATGAAAAGATGATGGAAGACGGAATGCAGAAGAAGGTGACAGAACTTTATGTCGTTGACGCACTGACCTTTACAGAGGCAGAGTCGGCAATCATAGAAGAAATGTCGTCTTATATAAGTGGGGAATTTGAGGTGCGCGACATTAAGAAAGCCCCCTACGGTGAAATCTTCTTCAGTGATGAACCGGCTGCAGACCGTTGGTATAAAGCAAAACTGCAGTTTATCACCATCGACGAGAAAACGGAGAAAGAGAAGCGTAGCAATATAAATTATCTTGTTCATGCCGCTACGTTCAATGGTGCGGTTCGCAATATAGACGAGGTGATGGGCAAGACGATGATTGACTATTCAATCGCTTCTGTTGCCGAAACGCAGATAATGGACGTGTTTGAGCATGGTGCGGATATGAAAACAAAGAAGGTGGAGCAGAACGATGTGCCGGAGTATGAGCAGAACGATACTCCAACGGAGGATGCTGCGCCGGCAGAATAATAAGACAAAAATGGAGGAGTTATGAATTACGATGTCGCGAAAAATCTTCATGACGTGTTAGGTAATCTTCCCGAAGGCGTGCGTCTTGTTGCTGTAAGCAAGTTTCATCCCAATGAATATCTGCAGGCAGCTTATGACGAGGGACAGCGTATCTTTGGAGAGAGTCATGAACAGGAATTGAAATTAAAGCAGGAAACACTGCCAAAGGATATTAAATGGCATTTTATTGGTCATCTGCAGACTAATAAGGTTAAATATATCGCCCCGTATATTGATATGGTTGAGGCTGTTGATTCGTTAAAACTCCTTAAGGAGATAAACAAGCAGGCAGCCAAGCATGATAGGGTGATAAAGGTGCTCATTGAGCTTCATATAGCTCAGGAGGCAACGAAATATGGTCTTACTCCGGATGCCTGTCGTCAGCTTCTTGCGGAAGGAGAATGGCGAGAGCTGCATAATGTTCAGATTTGCGGTATAATGATGATGGCTTCAAATACTGATGATGAACAGCAGATACGCAAGGAGTTTATGGAGGCTGCCGATTTCTTTGATGAGGTGAAGGCTGAATACTTTGCGGATGATGATGCTTTCTGTGAGCGGTCATGGGGAATGAGTCATGACTATAAGATAGCAGTAGAGTGTCGTAGTACAATGGTCAGAGTAGGTACAACAATCTTTGGTCCACGTGTGTATTGATTTAAAGGTATACGGGTAGACAAGGATTTTAGTTTCGGAATAGACGAGTAGACAAGGTAGACTGCCTTCTTGAAAGAGTAAGGTTAATCTACTTGTCTACTCGTTTTTTTGTTCAAAATCAACTTGCAAGGTCATTCTGTAGTTTTGAATATTCTTGGTGTATATAAACAAAAAAAAGTCGCAGGACTGAGTCCCGCGACTTACTTTCTCTTTTTAAGTTCGCTTTCGCAAAATTACTTAACAGAGTCAACGTTTGCTGTGTCAACAGAAGCTGAATCAACAGCTGAATCAACAGCTACAGTGTCAGAATCAGCAGCGTTAGACTGCTCTGTCTTGTTACCACATGATGCGAAAGAGATAGCTGCAATAGCTACGAACATTAAAACCAATTTTTTCATTTTCTTTGCTTTTTAAATCTGTAAAACAATCATTTGTTTATTAAAACGTTGCAAAGGTAAGTAATTTTCTGATACGTTGTTCTCTTTTTTAGTGTTTTTTTTGCTCTTATTTTGTAACATTTTTATAACTTGCTATATATCAATAAGATACAAGGTTTGTCGTAATGTTAAATAAAGTAAACGTATTATTGTGTGCCTTTACAAAGCCTTTTTTTTTGATATAATGGATGTTTATGATTGTTGATGTTTGTGGCTTTCCATTGCCAGAAAATAGAATAAGGAGCATCTATGAATATAAAAAAAATGATTTTTTTTTGCTATCCGTCCGATTTGCACTACCTTTGCAGAATGAGAAGGCATCTTTATATATATAATGAATACGTGCTATATATATAATAAGGTGAAAAAACAAACTCGTCGGGCGTAAGCTTCTCTAATCAGACGAAAGGCTTCTCTAAGAAACAAAATAAAAGATAATATGATAGACTCTTCAGTATTCCAGGGAAAGAAAGCCGCATATTTCACACTTGGCTGCAAATTGAATTTCTCTGAAACCTCTACGTTTGGCAGACTTCTTCAGGACATGGGCGTGAGCACAGCGGAAGAAGGTGATAAAGCCGATATATGTTTGATAAATACATGTTCCGTTACTGAGGTTGCCGACCATAAGTGTCGTCAGGCCATCCACCGCATGGTGCGCCAGCATCCTGGGGCTTTCGTTGTAGTGACAGGTTGCTATGCCCAGCTTGAGGCAGAGACGATAAGCAAGATAGAGGGTGTAGACCTTGTGCTTGGTGCAAATGAGAAAGCCAATCTCATACAGTATCTTTCCGATGCTTGGACCACGGCTCAACCGGATTCTGATGATGCGGTTTCCGACAAGTCGCTCCATAAGCACTATTCGGTAAAGACAAAAGACATAAAGACCTTTGCTCCGAGTTGCTCTCGTGGCAACCGAACCCGTTATTTCCTTAAGGTACAAGACGGTTGCGATTACTTCTGTACCTATTGCACCATACCTTTTGCGCGTGGCTTCAGCCGCAACCCTTCCATAGCTTCGCTTGTAGAGCAGGCACGTCAGGCGGCGGCAGAGGGAGGTAAGGAGATAGTCCTCACGGGAGTGAATATCGGAGACTTTGGTGCGACGACCCACGAAAGCTTCGTCGACCTCGTGAAGGCTCTCGACCAGGTGGAAGAGATAAAACGCTATCGTATAAGCAGTCTGGAGCCAGACCTCCTTTCCGACGAGCTTATAGAATATTGTGCCCATAGCCGAGCTTTCATGCCTCATTTCCATATTCCTTTGCAGAGTGGTTCGGATGCAGTCCTTAAGTTGATGCACCGTCGTTATGACTCAGCCCTCTTTGCCCATAAGATAAATTTGATAAAGGAATACATGCCTGATGCCTTTATCGGAGTAGACGTTATGGTAGGAACGAGAGGTGAGACACCAGAGTTTTTTGAGGAGACATATGATTTCCTTAATTCCCTTGACGTCACCCATTTGCATGTCTTCCCATATTCGGAACGTCCCGGCACAGCAGCATTACGTATTCCGTATGTTGTTTCCGATAAGGACAAGAAGCTTCGCAGCAAGCGTCTGATAGAGATGTCGGATGTCAAGACACAGACTTTCTATGCTAAATATATAGGTACGGAGGCGGAAGTCCTTTTTGAGAAAGCCACACGTGGCAAGGCTATGCACGGCTTTACCAAAAACTATATCCGTGTGGAGCTGCCGGCTGCGCAGTCGTCAGACGAACTCGACAACCAGTTGATACGTGTTCGTCTTGGTGATTTCAATCATGACAAGACAGCTTTGAAGTGTGAGATTATATAACTAATCATGAAGAAGGAAGATGGATAAGGTAGCGATAGTAATACTTAACTGGAATGGTGAGAAGATGCTGAAAGAGTATCTTCCCTCGGTGCTGGAGTATTCATTGGAAGACGGCGGAGTGGTCTATGTAGCCGACAACGCCTCCACCGATGGTTCGATACTGATGCTGCGGGAGCATTTCCCACAGGTGCATATCATACAGTTGGAAAAGAACTGGGGCTTTGCCGAAGGTTACAACAAAGCGCTCGAACAGATAGATGCTGAACTGTTTGTGCTCCTGAACAGCGATGTGGAAGTTACCCATCATTGGCTCATCCCGCTTCTGGAATTCATGGACAACCATTCCGAAGTGGCATTCTGCCAGCCCAAGCTCTTGTCGGAGCAAGACAAGAACGCCTTTGAGTATGCTGGGGCAGCAGGAGGCTATCTTGATAAATACGGCTATCCGTTCTGCCGCGGACGTATCTTCGACACGGTAGAGGATGACAACGGACAATACGACTATCCGGCAGAGGTGTTATGGGCAACGGGAGCTTGTCTGATGATACGTGCTGTGGATTATTGGAAGGCAGGAGGACTTGACGGCAGGTTCTTTGCCCACAACGAGGAGATAGACCTCTGCTGGAGGCTCCGGCTTGCAGGCAGGTCCGGCTTCTGCATTCCCGATAGCGTGGTGTATCATGTAGGTGGAGGTACCCTTCCGAAAGGCAATCCTATGAAGACCTACCTTAATTTCCGAAACAATCTCACCATGCTCTACAAGAACCTTTCGAATCAGGAACTGTCGCATGTCATGCGTGTCCGCTTCTTCCTTGACTATCTTGCAGCGTTCCAGATGCTCGTTCTCGGGCGCAGCCTTGGCGACTTCAAAGCCGTTGTCAAGGCGCGTCGCGACTTCAGCAAGTGGAAAAAAGACTTCACAGCAGACCGTCGGCATATACAGGAAACAAGACTTGTGCCCGTGGGCTGTATCAACGGAATATTCGACTTCTCTATCCTTTGGAAATATTACGCCAAAGGAAAAAAGATATTCAGTTCGTTGAAAAAATAATCGAAAGGTAAGTCTGAAAACGTTTACGTTAAGAAATATACTTACAATAGAGCTTCGTTTTTTGATAAATTGTTATATTTGCAGTGCTAAAGCCTAATACCAGTCGACATGTATACTGACAGTATGTCAAGGACACGCAAACAATAATAACTACTAACAAAACAATTAATCAAAAATGAAGCAATTTTTATCTATTGCGGTAGCAATGGTGGCTTGCGCCACTTCCGCCTTTGCGCAAGACGAAGAAAAGACTGTACAGAGATGGAATCTGACCTCAGTTGCAGCAGAAGACGTAAGCAACATTACCGCTGACTCCAATTGGAAGACCGACAGTAAATCACGCTATTGCTATGTGCAGGCTCTCGACAAAGCACCATTGACAGCCAATGGCAAGGAACTTGCCACGACACAGAATCTCCTCTTCACCATTACAGCACATTCGGATGGTAATGTACGCCTTGGAGGAAAGACCGCAGCCCTATGGCTTGGCGACGCCACTTCGTTTGTCATTCCCGACTGTAAGGCGGGTGATATGGTGCAGGTGGAATACATGACATCCAACAAATCCGCCAACCGTTCGCTCACCCTGACAAACCTTGAAGGCACGTTCCCCTCAACTACAGGCAAGGAACATCAGACCGGAAACGGAAAAGTAATAGCTGACGGCGACGTCGTTATAGGCATCACCGGAGGAATGTATTTCTATAGTCTTGCCGTTGGCGACGAAGAAGTCATTGGCGGTGGAGGAGGGGAGTCGCCCGACAACCCCGACAATCCAAACGACCAGACACCGGGACTCAACTATATGACCGGCGACCAGCCCATAGCGACACCGGGTCTTGGCACAGGTCCCAAGATCTATGTCTCACCGACAGGTAGTGATGCTAACGACGGACTGTCTGCAGAATCGCCGCTTGCAAGTATACAGCTTGCCATCGACAAGGCGGTGGAACCAGGCACAACGATTTATCTCGCACCGGGAGAATACCGACCGACAGCACGAATAAATATCAACGACCGCAACGGCACGGCAGACAACTACAACTCTCTCGTATGTCTCGACGGAAGAGCCGTAATCAATTGCGACCATCCATATCATAAACATAGCGACAACCCGTATCAGGGCATCAGACTGACATCCTCTTACTGGCACTTCTACCATGTGGATATAACAAACGCAAGCGACAACGGTCTCCTTATAGAGCGCAACAAACCTACCGGCGGCTCTGCCACAGACATAAAGAACCGCACACAGGATGCCCACGACAATATCATAGAAGACTGCAAGTTCTACAAGAATGGCGACACGGGTGTGCAGATAAAGAACCTCGGTTCCTTCAACTATATCCTGAACTGTGATGCCTATGAGAACAAGGATGAGGGCGACGGTGATGCCGATGGCTTCGCACCAAAGATATCAGTAGGTACCGGAAACTATTTCTATGGCTGCCGTGCATACAACAATTCTGACGATGGCTACGACGTGTTCTTCAAGAAAAGTGGTGGCTTCGAGGATAATGTTACAATCGTTTTCGAAAACTGTCTGGCGTACGAGAATGCCATAATAAATGGCGTGGTGACGGAAGGTAACGGCAATGGATTCAAATGTGGCTCCGACCAGGGAGCCATGAATGTGGTGCTCAATCGCTGCCTCGCCGTAAACAATGCGAGCAAGGGTTTCGACCAGAACCATAACTCCGGCGACATCATCATGAACAACTGCACGGGCTACGCCCTGAAGTCGGTTAATGGTGCAACGCTGAAGAAGCCGTATTCCTACCGTGCCTATGAGCCGATAGCGACAGGTCATGAGCTGGTGGCAACAAACTGCATAGCCATCAACGACAACCTTAAGACTGACCGTCATCATGATGACCCTTCGAAGTGGGGAGAGAAGAGTCTGAAATACGGAAGAACAGAGCTTTCGGTGGGTACGATAATTACAAGTGACCTCAATGTAGACCCCTCAAATGTGCAGAACGAGGACAACTTTGCAGAACTGATAGCCGAGCGTAATGCCAACGGAGATCTGCAGTGGGACAACGTGTCGTGGTCGCGTCCTACAGAAGGTAATGCGCTTCTTGTAGACAAAGGCACGGTAGTGGAAGAGAGCGACAGATACGCTTCGCAGGGAGTAAGAGTGCCTGCCATCCGCTATACCGGAGCAGCTCCAGACCTTGGAGCCTTTGAACTCGGACTGACAAGCAAGCCTGTGTCCTTCGGCACTCAGACGAGCGGCATTGGATATATCCAGAGTAGCAAGAGCGATGGCAAGAGTGTTCGTCTGGTGCAGGCTTTCAATGGTATGGTTATCGTAAATGTTGACGGCGCACAGGCAAAAGACCAGTTCTCTATATGTGCTTACAATACCGATGGCACATTGCTCGGCACGCATAAGTTCAATGGTACCAACACAAGTATCTATCTGCCAAATACAAAGGGTATGATTCTGCTCAAGGTGGAAGGCACGAATGTGAAGGAATGTGTAAAGACAATAATGAAATAAATATCTCTCTTACCAATTGAAATGGGTGGAACGCATAGATGTTCCACCCTTTTCTCTTCATTATCATAAGGGCTTTTCCCTTTATCTATATACTTACGTACCGTAACCCGTATCCTTCCTTAGCAACCGTAACCAGCAACCTAAACAATCGCAACCTGTATACTTATGCGTTGTAACTGTATATTTATGTCTTGTAAACCATGCCCTTATGAAGGGGTTGATTTATTCTCTTTTAGAAATTAGGTAACTTTCTCATAGGAAGTCGGTAACTTTCTCATAGAAATTACGTAACTTCTATGTTGCATTCCAAATAATTGGAAAATATTTATCG
>URLQ01000053.1 GCA_900548745.1 uncultured Prevotella sp. | reverse complement strand
ATTGTTTCTTTGACAACAAGCCAAAGGCATTGCAAGGATACTGCATCGAAGACACGAAGCAACTTTCATTGTTCTAAAGACAGAATAACCTCTTTCGATTCTTTATATACAGCCCATGTCTGATGGCATGGGAAGAGAACTCGCGTATCTGTCTTCACATGCAACTAATCGCTATTTTATCCCGAATTGGGGTAATACATACAAGCGCTCATTGACACCAGGGAAGCTGAGGACACAGACATCTTCATCAACTGTATGGCGAAACTACATTGCGAACATCTACAGCAAGATATCGACCAGTTCCTTGCATCGACATCAGAGAAAATAATCGATAAAACAGAAATTATGCAAGAAATGGTCGATAAATGGTCGATAAAGCCAACTCTGGCAGGAAAACTGGCCGATATAATAGTTTTTATGGCCGACAAGGAAAAAATTAGAACCGAGCAGCTTGTCGCACAATTGGGCCTGACAGAAACCACAGCAAAACGCTATCTGCGCCAACTGACAGAGTTCGGTTATTTGGAAGCTCATGGTGGTAACAGAAACAAGTCATATACAAAAAAGTGAAAGAATAAAACGTTCAATTCATATAGAACAGAATTATGGAAGAAAACAACAAACAACATATAGTATGGCACGATGACGTAATCGTGAAGCAATTTATCAGCTACGCCGTTGGCTGTATGATGGGGCGCTATAGCATCGACAAGCCCGGTCTAATCCTTGCCAACCAAGGCGATGGGGTGAAAGAGTATGAGGCTCTCGTGCCAAACTCTCGTTTTGAAATCGATGACGACGGCATCATTCCGTTGATGGCATCGAATACCGATTTTGCTGACAATGCAACTGTCCGCTTCAAGAAATGGCTGGCTGTTGTGTTGGGCGAGGATCGGCTGGTGGAGAACCTCAACACCGTAGAAGCCGCCCTTGGAAAGACCATTGATGACTTCTTCGTTAAGGACTTCTGGAAATATCACAAGAAGATGTACCAGAACCGCCCCATCTATTGGTTGTTCAGTTCAAAGAAGGGTGCGTTCCAGTGTATAGCTTATATGCATCGCATGACGCCATATACAGCTGAGCAAATCCGCACAAAGTATCTGTTGCCACACATAGAATGGCTTGTACAGAAGCAAAGCGAAATGGAAGAAAATGCAGCCAACCTCAGCACAGCCGAACGCCGTGAACTTGACCGTCTGACCACACAAATAACAGAATGCCGAGAGTATCATGATCGTCTGCATGAAGTGGCTGACAAGCAGATAGCCTTCGACCTTGACGATGGCGTAGTAGTGAACTATGCTAAGTTTGGCGATGTTTTACAGAAATTGAAGTAGTAATGGATAAAGATTTAGAACGTCTTATTAAGTATATTCGCAAAGAAGAAGTTGCCCTCTTTATAGGCTCTGGCTTTTCTATAAAAGCTGGAGCCCCTAGCGTATGGGATATAATCGATGCGATATTGGAAGAGGGAGGTCAGTCTTTCAAAGACGACTTGACAGAATCTGACTGCAAACAACTTCGACTGGTATCAGAAGCATTTGTCAATGAATGTGACGGACGCAATGACCTTATGACATTGCTGAAGAATTTGTTTTGTTTTGAGCCAAAAGATTGTTCAGATCAGCAAACTCTAACAAAAATACCCCATATAAAACAAATATTTACGACCAACTATGACACATTGATAGAAGATGCATATCCGAAATCAAAGTGCAATGTAGTTACGGCTAATGAAGGGTGTGCTTATACAGATGCTCATTCTACAACTATATATAAGGTTCATGGCGACATTGCAACCTTGAACAACAGCGCTTCTATTATAATTACAGACAGTGATTATAAAAACTATTTTAAGAACAAACATTTTAATTTGATATGGGAAGAATTAAAACAAGCCTTTATCAAGAAACATGTTGTTTTTATCGGGTATAGCTTGGAGGATGATAATATCTTAGATATAATAAAGACGGTTCGCGATTGTATAGGAAGTAGTATGAAAGGCATGTTTCTTGTAGCTCCTCATTTTTCTGAGTTGAAAAAGAACAAGCTTAAAGCTAACCATGTTACTTATATTGATGCATTGGCAGAAGAAGTTTTGACAACCATATTGTCTTCAATAAAAGAAAATATTACAGATGATGTACGCCATAATAGTGTCTCTAAGGAAACATTCGATGCATTTGTTGAGCTAAATGGCAACATTCTTACTACTCTCAGA
Source organism: uncultured Prevotella sp. (assembly GCA_900548745.1). Classification (GTDB taxonomy): domain Bacteria; phylum Bacteroidota; class Bacteroidia; order Bacteroidales; family Bacteroidaceae; genus Prevotella. Next base: position 14,789 of record URLQ01000053.1, on the reverse strand, counting down.
AAAACAGAAGACGGCAATGAGATTGAAAAGTTGGAAGTTAAACAAGGACAAAAACGTAATGATACAATTTCTTGCACCATTCCGAATGAAATTATGAGCGAAATTAATGACAGTCATTTTAACGATGAAATGACAGTTGTTGGTTCTTCGATTAAGGTTCCTGCATATAAGATTCCTGCTGAAAAAATGATAAATTTCAGTCATCATCTTAATGGTATAAAATTCAACGGTAAGGATGACATATCTTGTTTATACATCGCTCCTACGATACAAAGGTATGAGACAAAGTTCAAGATTCCATCAATCAAATTTACTGAAACTGTCACTATCGTTAAATATGGGAAAAATGGAGTGATATATATTGATATGGAAACTCCAATATGCTTTATAAAAATAGAACTCCATACTGCTAATAATAAAATTATTGATGTTACGTCAAGAGTAGAAAGTAAAGAGACATACAAGAATAATTCGGAAGCGTTAAAATGGATTGATGCTTTAATAGCTATGTGTAAACAGGGACAAATTGTTAAATTTGATGGGATTACAATCACCTCAAATCAAACAAATCGTAATGCAATAGCTGAATTTAATAAAGTAAAAGCATTCTACAAAACAATAAGAGACATCGAGAATGATACTGATGTGATTTTTGGTTTTTATGACCAATATTCTGATGAGAATTATATAAATGCTCTTTATATATATCACTATTTGACCGGCAAAGGTTTTCTTAGAAAGGTTCCACAAAAGGCATGTCTCAAATTTGTCATTGATGACAGAGATGAAAACAATATGCCAATTGAAAAGTTCAGGAATGATACATTTGTCATGATAGAATGTAAACCTCTAGGTTCTATCAAATTAAATGGCAAAGAGTTTCAAATTCCATTTAGAACTACTGCATACATGGATTGTCATGCAGATAGCATTACCGCAATAAATGAGCATGAATATGAAATTGTTATGAAAGACGCGAAATATCGTTATATGACATGGTGCACAAATACACGCCCCAAACAAGAAGGAACAGTGTTGAATTTGGGAAATAAAAGAATTGGTTGAGAAAATGAACGAATTACAGAAAAAAATATACGATTACTTCGATCGCGACACAGAGTTAAGGGTGTTGTTTATATTCCAGGACTCTGTGGATATGTTTACGACAGCTGAGCTTGAAAGTGTAGAATGGAAGTCTGGTTATCGCTACATAGATTTCAAAGGAGATTGGTTTACTACCAAATATCGCCTTGACAATGACTGGCAGAATGACAAAATTGTCATCTACTGTCATCAAGAAAGTCCATTAAGGAAGAAATCGCTACAGACATCGTTCCCACTTATGGATGTGCTTGCTGCCAACATGGAGTATCACAGCCAAGATTATGCAGCATTCATGCAGCAATATGGACTGCCTACCAACGACCTGCAACTTGTTAGGTTTGTGGAGAGAAATGTCATCTCTTTACAGTCGGACAAGATGCTGCGCTACTTCATGTCGTATTATCAGGACGGTAGCATAACACACGACATCATGGTGCGTGGTTTCATAAGCAGCTTTATGGGTGCTCACAATATATTGGATTGGGACAGCATCATCCTTAAAGTGCTTTTGTATGGCAGAGAATGCGAGAGCGGTAAACAAAGGGATTTTTACGTCAGGATGCGAGGATGCAAGGATGCCCAGGAGGCTCTGGGCAAGCATCTTACCGACATCTTTGGCGTGTCGTATAATGATGACAGTAAAGAAAAGGTGGCACAAATTGTGAAAGTCTTCAAGTACAACGTAATAGTACAAAACCTTGCTCCGATAGCTGAGGATAACTACAAGCAGACAAGAATTACTGACAGTGTAGCCCTGCAGCATATGAACCGCATCTTAGAGTTGGCTCTCAGTAAAGAAAAGACAACAGAAGCCCTCACCGAACTCTTCGATGAACTGGGCAGCGAAGTGCGCGACGCAGACATCATACGTTGGTATGGAACGGATGCCAATTACTATTATCTGCCGGAAGCACTTTGCGTGCCGATTATTAAGACCCTTTTGGAAGAAAAGATTGAAACGGAACCTACGGAAGTTATCAACAGAATAGAGGAATTGATGCTAAAACATAGCGACAACTCTATGATGACTGCCGTAATGGATTATGCTGTCATCGTAGCAAGGCTTTACGAGAAGGCTCTAACGCTCGGCTCGTTAACGCTCAATACAGCCGATGAGTATGTAATGAGATATGAATCGGATTATTGTTTTATTGACCAATACTACCGTCAGGCGAACGAAACTTACTTTGGTATAGATCCAACATGCGAGTTGTTTGACGCAGTACAGAAGGTGAAACGTGGTCTTGACCAAAACTACAGCAAACTTTGCAACCGGATTAATCTGGAGTGGACTAGATGTCTGAAAGAAACTGGAGGAATGGACGAGGTTCATATGTTGCGCCAATACAATTTCTATGATGAGAAAATAAAGTCGGTACAGAAGAAAGTGGCTGTGATTGTGAGTGACGCACTCAGATACGAGGTGGCACAGGAGCTTATAGGCGAACTAGCAAAATCTAAACATATTGCAAGTCTAAAACCAGCCATTGCTATGCTTCCATCCGAAACCAAATACTGTAAGCCATCGTTGCTTCCACATCGTGAACTGAAACTCTACGGTAAGGGTGAAGAGCAAGACATGGCTGTAGACGACCACATTCTCGACACGACACAGAAACGCTCTGAGCATTTGCAAGTCTATCGAGACGGTGCAGTATGTGTGCCGTTTGAAACAGTGGCAGAATATAACCAGGAGAAGAACCGTGAGATATTCAAGCATCCGTTGGTGTATATCTTTCACGATGTCATTGACAAGACAGGACATGATGGCAATGCCAAGCAAATAGTGAACAGTTGCAGGGATGCTATCACCGAATTGAAAAAAATGATTCCCAAGATACATGCCTCCTACAACGTGACGGAAGTCTATATAACAAGTGACCACGGCTTCCTGTTCAACGACATAATGTTTACCGACAAGGACAAGCACAAAATAGAAGAAGACTGTCTTGAACGCAGCACACGCTATTATCTTACTAAATCGAAAGACGAAGTAAGCGGTGTGGTTAAATTTCCACTAAACGAGGTGTCGGGCATGGTTAATGTTGGCGATGTGATGGTGGCTGTGCCAATGGGTACAAATCGATTTGCGGCTCCATCGGGTGGTTATATGTTCACTCATGGCGGTGCAGCATTGCAGGAACTGATAATCCCCGTAATAACAAGCCGTCAGGAAAGAGACGACAACAAGCAACCAGTGGGCGTGATGATTCTCGACAGACGACTTTCGATGCAAGCCTCACGTCTGAGATTCAAGATGCTGCAAACAGAGGCTGTGTCTATGGACATGAAGGAGCGCCCCATAAGGGTTGCTCTGTATCACAACGATGTGCCGGTTACGCCAGTCAAGGATATTCTTCTCGACAAGACAGACCCGTCTTTGGACAACAGAAAGATACAGGTAGACCTCACACTCAATAAGAATATTGATGCCAAGGTGCTGCAACTGAAAGTGTTTGATGCCACAGACGAGTTGAATCCTATAATAAAGGAGAATGTGACAAACAACACATTGATAGAAAATGATTTTGACTTCTAATTTAGTCTTCAAGGTTTATGGATTTACAACAGAAAATAATGGATTGCTTCATAGGCAAGGTCGTCAGAAAAGACTTGGCGTTCCTTGTGAAGGGAGGGCTTCCAGTGCCTACATACGTGTTGGAATATCTTCTGGGGCAGTATTGCGCCAGCGATGACGAAGAGGTGATAAACGAAGGTATAGAGAAGGTAAAACTGGTTATCCAAAACAACTATGTGCACCGTGCGGAAGCAGAATCTGTAAAAGGTTTCATACGTGAGAATGGGCAGCACCGTGTCATTGACAAGGTGACGGTTGTTCTTAATGAGAGAAGCGATGAATATCAGGCAACCTTTGCCAATCTTGGACTGTCAGGTGTTCCTATCGGTACCGACTATGTGCGCCATAACCCGAAGCTATTGAGCGGCAACGGAGTGTGGTGCATTATTACGCTGGGTTATATCAGTGGCGAGAACATCAAGGTGAGATGGGAAATACAAACATTGAAGCCTATTCAAATTTCAAACATCGACCTGCAAGACTATATCGACCAACGAAAGAACTTCACAACCGATGAATGGATAGACTTTCTGATGCACACAGTGGGTCTGAATCCAGAGACAATGAACCGACGTGAGAAGTTCATAACTTTGGCTCGTCTGCTCCCTCATGTTGAGAACAACTTCAATTTCATGGAATTGGGTCCAAAAGGAACAGGTAAGTCTCATGTATTCCAGGAACTGTCTCCTTATGGCGTACTTGTAAGTGGTGGTGACGTAACATCTGCCCGATTGTTTGTGAAAATCCAAGGCAACAAGGAGATTCTTGGACTCGTGGGATATTGGGATGTTGTTGCATGGGATGAATTTGAACAGCAGAAAGGGCGTAACGTGGATGCCGTGCTCATCGATACCATGCAGAACTATCTTGCCAACAAGTCGTTCAACCGTGGTAAGGGTACACATGAGGCAAGTGCATCTATGTCATTTGTTGGTAATACTAAGCATACTGTGCCATACATGCTGAAGAACAGCCATCTGTTTGAGAGTATTCCTACTTCCTTCATCAAGGGTGCGTTTCTTGACCGTATGCATCTGTATAATCCTGGATGGGAAATCAAGATGCTGAAAAAGAACAGTTTCTCTAAGGGGTATGGTCTTATCACAGACTACATAGCAGCCGTGTTACACGCTCTACGCAATGACGATTGTACGGCATTGCTGAATGATTATGCCAAGTTTGATGGCTCGCTTTCTGAGCGCGACCACCTTGCCATCCGTAAAACGTTCTCTGGCATGATGAAGCTCATCTATCCTGATGGTAAGATAACGGATGAGGAAGCTAAGGAAATCATTGACTTCGCTGCTGAAGGGCGCAAGCGAGTAAAAGACCAGCTGTATATCATTGACAGCACTTTCTGTGCGGAACCTGCAAAGTTTAAATATGTTTGGTTGAAGACAGGCGAAACTGTAAAGGTGGAGACACTTGAAAATATCGAACATAAATCGATTAACAAGGATGCCGAAGACAATGATAAAGAAGATAATTTGGAATTAAATCATTCTGGCTCACGTCCTCGCATCAAACCTCTTGTTGCCAAGACTATTTCCATAAGAGAAAACCAGAGTGGAGTAACTTACAAAGACTTGTTTGGTGATTATTTGCGAACAGCAAAGGAAATACTCATTACAGATCCTTTTATACGTCAACCGTATCAGATTGACAATTTGGTGGATTTCATACAAATGGTGAAAGATGTGTCAACGATACAAGACACCGTAAAAATTCATCTGAGTACACAGAATGACGATGACGAGAAAGTGGCAGAGATGATAGACTCTTTCAACGACTTGGCAGATGAGTTGCTGCCGATGGGCATAGAGTTTACCTACGACTTCAAGGCAGACCATGACCGCTTCATCAAAACAGATACCGGGTGGACCATAGCTCTTGGACGTGGCTTGGACATTTACGAGAAGTTTAGTCGCTTCTCACTTAGTCGCTGTAGTCAGAAGAATCGCCGCTGCAAAGCGTTTAATGTTTCAATCAATAAAACAGAGGAGTAAATGAATTCCTTTTGGCTTATCGTTATATCAAAATAGCATGGACTTATCAAAACACTTCATATTACTAAATGGTGAACCAAAGACTTTACAGATTGATGCCATACAAAGAAATGGTATCAATGGTTATAGCGTGCGTTTTAAAAATAACAAACGCACCTACAACTATGGCCGTGATAAGGTTGTTTGGCTCAACAATCCTGAATGGAAAGACCCTATTCAATGTAAGGTCTTTGTGGATGGCAAATTGCAGAATGGCATCCGCGAAATTTGGAGATTTGATAATTATGGACATTCCTGTTGGAGGGTCATCTACAACAGTGGTTTTGTGCAGGATGATGCAGCTGGCAGAATTGTTGTTACTCAATCCTGTCTCCAAGAGGCGGTGAGCAAGGATGTGTTTGTCTATATGAAGAATGTGGCAACCATTAACACTTTGGGCAAGGACGAACAGCATCCAAATGGGGTGTTGTCAAGTATATATAATAAGGTGGATTTCATTGCCGATGACTTGGCAGCCGCTTGTTATCTCAATCCTGCAAAAAACAAGCCAAAGAAACTGAGCCACTCTGACTTGATATATCCATTCGGCTGCAATGCGAGCCAAAAGATAGCGGTGTCCAATGCTTTCGAACATCAGATTAGCGTCATTCAAGGCCCTCCGGGTACAGGTAAGACGCAAACAATCTTGAACATCATAGCCAATATTGTCAGACAAGGGAAGACTGTAATGGTGGTGTCGAACAACAATTCAGCCACGACTAACGTACAGGAGAAGTTGGAAAAATATGGTGTTGGCTTTATCGCAGCGGCTTTGGGTAACAAGGATAACAAGGAGCACTTCATAGCCAATCAACCAACCTTGCCATTGGAGTTGGAACAGTGGGACTTGTCTTTGCAAGACAGCATCAAGACAAAACGGACACTGCATGACGCACTCCATCAACTTGACAGGGTGTATGCCCTGCAAAACAAGTTGGCTGAATTGCGTCAAGAACTGCAAGCAGTAGAACTGGAATGGGAACATTTTAAGTTGGAACAAGACATCTCGGATTGTAAAGATTCCTATCGCAGTGCCAACTCGTCTCATGTTATCTGGCTTTGGCTGAAACTGCAGTCCATAGCCGAAGATGTGGATGTGAAACAGTTTGGCGTATTCCAACGTATCAAGTTGTGGTGGATGAAACTGATGTGCAAATACAAATGGCACATACGGCTCAGTTTCGATGCTGCCAATCTGCAACCGCTGATAATAGAGCTGCAAATTCTCTATTATGTCAATCGTTGCAAGGAACTTGCTGCCGAGATAGCTGACAAGGAACAGCAATTGCGAACATACGATGCCAAGAATCTGACAAAGACCCTCACGGACAGTTCGCTTACATTATTGGAGGCATCACTGCATGACAAATACAAGAAAGGAAGAGCTGTCTTTGCCGACACAGATAACTTGCGCTTTCAAGCTGACGAGTTCCAAAAACAATACCCAGTTGTACTCAGTACCACTTTCTCAGCAAGGTCGTGTATGTTTGGAGATGCACCTTACGACTATCTCATCATGGACGAGGCATCGCAGGTGTCGTCAGATACAGGCACTTTGGCACTTACCTGTGCTAAGAATGCTGTGATTGTGGGCGACACAAAGCAATTGCCGAATGTAGAAACAGAAGAAGACCGCATGAAGCTCAGAGAGATAGTAAAACCATATAACATCGCAGATGGTTATGACTGTGCTGAATATAGTTTCTTGGAGTCGGTGCTGAAGATTATCCCCAATGTGACGGAGACGATGTTACGGGAGCATTACCGTTGCCATCCACGCATCATCAATTTCTGTAACCAGAAATTCTATGGTGGCAATCTGTTGGTTATGACGGAAGACAAAGGCGAGGAGAATGTATTGTCGGCTTTCAAGACCGCCAAGGGCAACCATGCCATTGGGAATTTCAACCAACGAGAGATAGATGTTGTGAAGGAAGAAGTGCTACCTATATTATCAGATGTAGGAAGCATCGGTATCGTCACGCCTTACAATAATCAAGTGGATGCTTTCAACCATCAACTGAACCATGTAAAGGCAGGCACGATACATAAATACCAAGGTCGCGAAGAAGATACCATCATTATGAGTGTGGTAGACAACCAGATTTCGGAGTTTGCCGATGATGCTAAGATGTTGAACGTGGCTGTATCGAGAGCGCAAAAGCGTTTCTGTCTTGTTGTGACAGGAAACGAACAGGAAAAGCACAGTAACATCATGGACTTGCTTGACTATATCGCTTACAATAACTGCATGGTGACGGAGAGCAAGTTGGCTTCCATCTTCGACTATCTCTATGAACAATATACGGAGCAACGAATGGCATTTCTCGAAAATCATCCGCAAATATCGGAGTATGTATCAGAGAACCTGACCTATTCCTTGATTGGTGAAGTATTGGCATCCGATGCCGCATATAATTACTTGAAAGTGCTGTGCCATGTTCCTTTGCGTCAAGTTGTGAAAGACACTTCCATGATGTCGCCAGAAGAACTGAAGTATGCTTCCAACTGCAACACACATCTGGATTTTCTCATTATCAACCGAGTGAGCAAGCAGCCCGTACTTGCCATTGAGACGGACGGCTACTCCTATCACAATGACGAGACGGAACAACATCAGCGCGACTTGATGAAAGACCATATCCTTTCAAACTATGGTCTTCCGCTTTTGCGCCTTTCTACAAAAGGCAGCGGTGAACGTGAGAAAATTATCAGTTCTTTAAATATGGTTATTTGTTGAGTTGTAACAAATAGATTATTAGATAGCACCATTTATTATGCTTTCACAAAGTACTCGCATTGTGGGGCATTAAGAAATATACAAAAGCGACCACCGTCCTGCTTGTATGGGCAACGACACAGGATAAGATGATCATCTAAAGCCTTACTATGCCAGTCGTAACTGTTAGCACAATTCCTACAAAGGTAGATTGTTTCAGTTACGATTGGCTTTATTTCGCATTTCGCCTATTGCCTTCAAACTCTTAGACAAGGTATTTAAGATGGACGAACTGCAACGCATATATGAACTCATTCATGAGAGAAAATACGATAGACGTAATTTTATGCGTAAAATGGAAGCATCTGGTTTTCTCACGAAAATGGAGATGGAAGATGAACGTTGTTGTGCAACCTCTTCATATATAGAAAAAGCCTCTCCCGCTACAAGGTCTCTCTATGTATATTCGTTTAATGAAAAAGCATTCAGTGAAGCAGAAGCTTCTAAAGAGTGGCGCAAATATCCCTTTGATTTTTAATCCTAAAGACTTGTCAACATCCTAAAACATTAAGAATATGGGGCCACCTGTAAAAGTATGTGGCTACGCATAAATTATAGTGAGCCGATGGCGACTATGCACCCTTTTTTGCAGGTGACCCCTTTTTTGTTACTTTTGAGTTCTTTCTTTGCAAAAAGGCTAAAAAGAATGCAAAAATCAGATTTTCTTCAAGCTAATTGATGGATTTTGAGAAGAAATGAGTATTTTTGTATTTATAAATATAAGTAGAATATAATATAACGCAATATTATTGGTCTAACTTATATTATAGTATAAATTAAAATAACGAATTATGATTGATTATTACGAGTATTCTATACCGGAATTGGTAAAACTTCTTGGTGCAAGATTCAAGGATTACCGTTTGCGTAGCAATATGACGCAGAAGGAGGTATCTGAACAATCGGGTATTACAATCACTACCATTCATAAGTTTGAGAATGGTACATCGGGCAATGTGTCGCTCGGCACCTTCCTTTTGCTGCTGAAGGCAATCGGTCTGATAGATGCACTTGACGAACTGATGCCGGATTTACCGCCATCTGCATACCTCTTGAAGGAAGAAAAGAAAGTTCAACGAATTAGACATAAGAAGTCATGATAGCAAGTTCTTTGAAAATAATGCTTTGGGACAAGGAAATCGGTCGCTTGTCATGGGATGCAAGGAGAGGTGTTTCGTTTTTCGAGTACAATCCAGCTTTCCTTGGCGGAAGACTTGATCCGTTCCCACTTGTGGCTTCTGTCAAGTCACCTGCCAGCCGACGTCCTATCATGGGTGATAGGGAAACTAAGCTTTACCGCAAACTGCCTCCTTTTCTTGCAGACTCATTGCCTGACGCTTGGGGTAACCAGGTGTTTGAGTGTTGGCGCATACAGAATGGCATTCGCAATCAGGAAATTACTCCGCTTGAAATTCTGTCGTTTATAGGTAAGCGAGGTATGGGAGCTTTGGAGTTTATACCCGAATCATCTGGCATCAGAAAGTCGGAAAAACTGAATATGAAGGCATTGACAGATCTGGCCCAGAGAATATTCGTTGAGCGTGAGAATGTTAGACTGATGCCTGACGAATCGCTGACCATGCAGTCGCTGATAGCTGTCGGAACATCGGCAGGTGGTCGCCAACCTAAGGCAATCATAGCGATAAATCCGAAAACGGGAGAAATCAGAAGTGGACAGATTGCCGGTCGCAAGGGCTTTGATTATTGTATACTGAAGTTTGGCGATGCGGAACGCTCGTCAGCAGAATTGGAAATGGCTTACTATAAAATGGCCATGGCTGCAGGTATAAACATGATGCCTTGCAAGATTATAGAGGTGGAAGGTCAGAAGCATTTTATTACACATCGTTTTGATCGTGATGAAGAACGCAAATTGCACATGCAGACATTGGCAGCTCTATATCCTGATGCCGACAGCTATGAAACGTTGCTGATGGTTTGTCGCAAGATGCGCCTACCGGAAAGCACGCAGGAAGAAGTCTTTCGCAGAATGGTATTCAATATTCTTGCCAACAATACTGATGATCACAACAAGAACTTCTCGTTCCTGATGGATGAAAGCGGTCAATGGCAACTTTCTCCGGCATACGATATGACTTATATCTTCAATGTCGGTGGTTTCCTTCCTGAGAAGATGCATTGTCTGATGATGCAGGGTAAACTTCAAGGTCAGACTCTTGAAGATGCTTTGGCTCTTGGCAAGGATAACGGTATCAGAAAGGCAGAAACCATCATAGATGAGGTTGCTTCTGCCATTCGCCAATTCAGACAATTTGCAGAAGGATGCGAAGTTAGTCTGCGTTGGATAGGTGCTGTAGAAACCACCCTTAACAATCATCTGGCAGAGTGGGGATTGTTAGAACAAAGAAAGAATGTTTCGTTCAAAATTGGTGATACTATTTTTGAGAATGTGCGTGTAGAAAAGGCGTACAAAGGTAACTATCACCTTTTATGTGAAGCGGAAGGAAAAGAACGCAAATTTGTGATTACCAACAAGAAAGAAGAATACACATTGATTGATAAAGTAGGTATTGATAATTTAACTGACAAACAGTTATGTTCGTTGGTTGAAACCTTCCTTGTAAGGTAACAGACTTCGGATTTTTTAGTAATAATTGCCATTTTTGTGTCGAAATATTCATATTGGATATCCGCATACAAAAATGGCAATTATTGTTTGATTCTGTAGATTCAAACTTAAAAGTGTACCACCCCTAATAATTAAAAAGTATACCACCTAACCATGTATATACTATCTCCCATGTTTACGATTCTATTTTGTGTGTTTTTGATGCCTGATTCGTGCATTTTCGAGCCTACTTTTCTCTATGCCAAGATACCTCGTTTACAGAGTAGGGGATAAAGTCCTCTTATGAGGGTTATTCGTCATAGATAAAGGCAAGCATGTCGCTGACAGTCAACTTGTCTTGGGATAGGATTTGTAGTGCCGTAATGCAAAGACCATGGGAATAGCCGAGGTCTTGCATTTGTGCCAATAATGCTTGTTCATTTGCTGTCATGATGAAACTCCTTCCTTGTCTTAGCCATTGCTTCTGTAGCCATATCATGTGTCTCCATAAGCAATGGGCTTTTATGATATTGTACGATTTTGACTCCAACAGAGTTGTGTCTCTTCTTTTCTTCGATACATTGTAGTATCAAGTCCGGATTGGCTCTCGCCTTCCTCCCTCGCGACTCGGCAGAGATTGTAAGCAAGCTTACATCTTTGCTCTCGCTGCTCGTTCGGTTTGCAGACTTCGCAGTCGGAGTCTTGTCAAAGTTCTGAATATAGGCTGCGTTGGTCAGGAAAAGGATGTCAGAACCTGCTTCAAGTTCATGCATCACTTTGACCATTAGTGTCAGCATCATACGGAATTCTGTGGTATGAAGGTTGCTGATTACATCACGGCTGATGATGCTACCGTTATGCTCAATCACAACGGCAGCACCACCAGCTCGCTCTTTATGTCCATAGTCACATGAACCGCCTATCCAAACGTAATACGTTGTCGAATCTTGCATCATATTTATCCTATCATTTTAATAAGTTGCTTGTCTGTGGCGTTAGGCAGAATCGCTTTCAGATGCTCGAATATCCTTTGATAAGACTTTTCGGGAGTTCGATAGCATCGGCAGGCATCCCTTCCATAGAGTTCTTCGGGAGTATTCAGCAATGACCATCCCCAACCATATTCACGATTGTGTTTGTCACGAGGATAGATAAAATCCTCTGTCACGATGTAAGTTGCCATTTCCAGTCGGGTAATGAAGCCATCAAATTTGCTTCTCATTCCTTTACCAGTGAAACCGCAAGCAGTTCGTAGTTCCCTTGTAATAAGACTGCCAGAAGATTGTAATGTGCTAAGGATGGCTTCCTCAATCGACTCCTCTTCTGGGCGAGGATATTTACTTCGTCTGTAATTACAGAAGTCAGCCCACCATTCCTTACTAACAAATCCCGCTTTCTTATTGAAAAACTTTCCGTACATACAGGGCATTTCTGTCACAATCTCGCCCTTCCATTTCCAAAGTGGCCAGTCCCAACCGCCTTCAGGAAATGTCACATATCGACAGTCCTCATCCACGATGTCCTCGGCAGAGAATCCTTCTATGCCACTATTGAGGAGAGGGAGGAAGCCAATCTTCTGAATCAGCTCCATCATGCCAGTTGCTGAGTATATTTCTGGAAATACCATTTACGTAGTTTTTATTTCAAAGTCTTACCATCTGAGAAAGCGTTACCGACTTTCTCGCCCAACTGGATGTAGCTATGATGAATTGGGTCGAAGACAATCAGCTCCATCTTCTCCATGTCTGGATTTCCGTCTTTTGCCAGATACTTCTCATCTACAAGGATATTTACTATTTCTGCAACAAGATAATAACCAGTCTCGCTTTCGTCGTATTTCTCCTTGATGCGACACTCCAAAGTCATAGGAAAATCTGTAAATACTGGAGCGTTAACCATAGTTGCCTTCTTGATGTTCCATCCTGTTTTCTCCATCTTCTTTGGGTCGTTCTTGGCAGAAACAATGCCCACGAAATCAGAAGCCACCAAAGGCAACGGTAAACTCACCGCCAAGCTTCAGGTTGTCTGTGGTGACGTGATTTCCCATCGAAATCATAATCTCCTTCATGTCCCATTGTCCTGCCCAGGCAGCGTTCATTGCGTTGGCAACTCCTTCCTTATTATATGTGCCGATAATCAGCACAGGCTGTGGTACAACCCACGGCTTTGGTGCAAAACTTTTCATATTCTTCGTTCTTTATTTTGTTATAAATTCATGTGCAGATAAATCATTGCTGCAATCTGTATCAACAGAATGGCAGGAACACCGTATTTGAACTTCTTATGCATTGTCTTATGATGCCAGATTTTCATTCCAATCCAAGCACCGATGCTTCCTCCAAGTATAGCCAGCAGCAAAAGCGTGGCTTCCGAAATTCGCCACTTTGCTTTCTTGGCCTTGTACTTGTCTATACCGTACACGATTAATGTAACTACATTGATGCAAAGAATGTAGAATGTCAGTAAAGTATGTAATGTATTCATATTCTTCTACTACGATATTACATGTTCAGCATTCGAATCTCTGCGTTTACGAAAGATATGACCTCATGGTAGTTACATTCAAAATGATTGGCTATCATATTTCTTGCAAACTGTCCATGAGTGACAACGATGATGGTATCATTCGTATATTTCTCAAAGAGTTCCTGCAAAGCCTTGCCTGCTCGTTGATAAATATCCTCTTCTGTTTCGGCATCACCATCAGGGAACATCCATTTGCCATCCTTTTTGTATTTGTCTGCCGCCTCAGAAACAGACATGCCAGTATATTTACCCCAGTCACGTTCTCTAAGAATTTCCATAGGAATGACTGGAAGTTTTAATCTCTCTGAGATGATATTGGCAGAGTCCATTGCACGTTTCAGGTCGCTTGAGACAATGCACTTGAACTGAACGTCTTTTTCTGCAAGATGTTCTGCTGCATTTCGTACTTGCTCCTTACCTTTGTCGGTAAGAATGCCAGGCAAATGTCCTTGTAGAATCATCTGCAAGTTCTCGGCTGTTTGTCCGTGTCTTACTATATATATGATCATTTGATATTACTCCTTAAAATAGCAGACTTATAATTTTACAAGAAAGCAAGTCATTGGATAACAATAAATTATCCAATGCTTGCATCTGTCAGAAAATTCACTTACTGCTGCTAAAAACTCAAATAAAGAATATCTGACATATGGCAAAGGTAAACATAAAATCTGAGAAAATAACTCCTTTCGGAGGAATTTATTACGCAAGCAAGGCTTTTATGCGCTTTCACTTGACAAAGTCATCAACGGCACTCTTGGTGTCCGCAGCTCCACATGCAACGGCTACCGGTGGGACGAGATAATGTCAGCCATGTCTGACGTGTTCCTCTGTGGCGGTGACTGCGTGGAAGACGCCAACAGAACCAAGTGCTTGTTTTCATTGTTGTGTGGGGTTTAAATGGTTGTGGTTTTTTGGTGAATACTATGTTTTTTTGGAGTAGGGGGAAGTTAGCCTTTCCCGTGGGCAGGCAAACTGCTTCTCCCCTTTAGATAAAATCCTCACGCTTCCTTTAGGGGAGGGTGAGGATAGCGTTGAAATAGGGATAGAGCGCAACGGGGGATTCTCTCCTTACAGGGCGCAGACTGCCAGGCTTATTGCCACGGCTGCGCCCTCGGCCATGAGGCAGAGACGGATGCTGAACAGCATGTCGGCAAAGCCTACGGGGCGTGGGTTGGAGCCGATGTA
>URLQ01000052.1 GCA_900548745.1 uncultured Prevotella sp. | reverse complement strand
AATGTCCATTGGCGGTTTTCAACACTATTTCCGTTACCGATTATTCTGTCAATATCTCTGGATGTTCTTTCAAATACATATCGCGTAAAGGCAAACTCAATATGAAACACACATCTGGTAATGACAAATCATATGGTCTTTCCTGTCCGCTCGCATCTTTTATCATATAAGATGGTGAGTTATAAACGAAATTTTTCAAGCCGTTGAACATATCGTTATCCGTACTTGCCACACATACGGCATGGGCTGCGTTCTCTACGTCCAAAGCAGTTTTTGGCTTGTAAGCATCTATCAGCGAGAAGAAGAAGTCTTTGTGTGCTTCCAAAAACTCTGCACCTTTCATGTCATTCATAACCTGCTTGCCAATACCATTAAGTTGGCGTGGGCTGTTCTTTATGGAAAACAAAGAGGCTGCATCCTTGTGTTTCATTGTAAGCAACGATTTGATTGCCACAATGTCACTTCTCATTGTCCGTATATTGTCATTGACGGTATCAATATCCTTTCCATGTGATTCTACGGCAGCATTGATAGTTGCAACATCGGTTCTTATAGTCCGCATATCGCTCTTCATTGCATCTATATCTCTGCCATGCAAATCACAGGCAGCATTGACAGTACGTTTATCAACCTCGTCAATACGATGAGAGAAACGCCCAACGCCAAAAGCCTTGTTCACGATAAACCACACACCGCCAAGTACAGTTGCTACTATACCTACGCATGCTCCTATAATTTCTATTGTAGCCATTTTCTTCTCCTTTCTTATTTCCGTTACATTTAACGTTAAACGTGTTGCAAATATAAATATTTCAAGCGAGTTACACAAATTTTTCAGACGCAAACACACTAAAGAAAACACACGAACCACATTAAGGCTTGGTTTTGTGCCATAAATGGTGCTTTTAGGACATGAAAGCAAGCCACTTAGATGGTCGAAAAGAGACATCTATAATGATTGTACGGTGGCTATTCAGTTCTTCATGGAAGCGAACTTCATGCAGGATGTGATTTTGGACGAGTTCGCCGTGGAAGGTGAGCTGCGTGGCTACCAGCTACCCATCATGCCCGACAAGCGAAAGAAGCCAGACAAAATCCAGCGTATCGAGGCGGTCAGTCCTCTTTGGGAACGTGGCTTTGTCTGGTACAACGAGCGCAAGAAGGAAGACCCCGATATGCAGGTGGGCATAGAACAGACGTTGGCGTTGGAGCGTGGCAGCCGTGTGCATGACGATGCGCCTGACGCTGATGAAGGCGCAATATGGATACTCCAGCGCAATACAAGACAGGAAAGTTTCAAACCGGTGTTCGGCAAAAGACCGACCGCCAAAAACATTTGGTAACAATGATACAAGTAATAAAGGACATTATCTGGGGATGGCAGTGCAAGCGTGCCATCAAGAAAGCCAACAAGCTCTCAAAGCTGCTTGGCATGAAGTATTATGTGATTTACATGAACGGCTCGCTGAAGGTCGTGCCGAAACGCACCATCCGCGAACTGGTTGCGAAGCACCGCTTCCGTAAGGGTGTAAAGGTTGCCGACATCGAGCGTCGTGCCATTTATGTGACGCATTAGAAAGGAGGCTGATTATGTTTATCACGGAAGAGGACTACAGAGTGGTCATAGGCGAAAATGCGCTGAAGGTCGTGTCGCAGGCATCGCAGGAGATACGCGACAACGCGGAACTGGAGGCTTGCGAGGAGATTGCCGGCTACCTCAGACCAAAATACGACACGGAAGCGGTGTTCTCGGCTGAAGGCGAAAACCGCAACCGTCTGGTGGTAATGTATGCCGCCGACATTGCGCTCTATCACATGATTGCCGCTATGCCCCAAAAGATGGGCAGCGAAATACGCAAGGAGCGCTACGAGCGTGCCATAAAGTGGCTGGAAGGCGTGCAAGCCGGAAAAATCATACCCGACCTGCCGCTCGCCACCGACGAGGACGGCACACCGACTGGCGACCTGCTCATATTCGGTTCACAGAAACAATTACGACATAACTGGTAACGCTATGGATATAAAGAACTTTTTCAGCGGTATGTTCGGAGGTGGCAGTCAAAATATACTGCACACGCCAAACGGGGACTTCAACCTTGCGAAGTCGTCTGACCGCAAGCGCATGAAGAAGATGGTCATTGAACTGCAACGCACCACCGATGCGCTTACACGCAGGGACATTGCCGACTGGCGCAACGCCTGGCAGATGGCTATAAATGTGGACAGCCCGAACCGCCAACGTCTCTACGACATATACCGCGATGTGGATATTGACCTTCACCTATCGGGCTGTGTTCGCCAGCGTGTAGGATTCGTCATGGCGAAGTCCTTCAAACTGGTCGATGCAAAGGGTAACGAGAACGAGGAGGCACACCACTATTTCGACCAGGCTTGGTTCAAGCAGTTGCTCGAATATGCGCTTGCCGCCAATCTTTGGGGGCACTCGCTCATCGAACTTGGCGACCTCACCACCGATGGCGACGGATGTCCTTGCTATACGGATGTGAAGCTCATTCCACGGAAGCATGTCATTCCGGAATACGGCCGTGTGATTCAACAGCTCGGGCAGGACTGGACTACGGGCATCGACTACCACTCAGCCCCATTCTCTGACTGGCTCATTGAAGCCGGACGGCCTGACGATCTCGGCCTGTATCTGAAGGCTGCCACGCAGACCATTCCGAAGAAAAACATGTTGGCATTCTGGGATTCCTTCGGCGAGATTTTCGGTATGCCGATGCGTATTGCACGCACCACCTCACGCGACCCCAAGGAGATGGGACGACTTGAACAGATGCTCAAGGGTGCCGGAGCAAGCCAATACATGGTGGCAGGGCAGGACACGGAGATTGAATTTGTGGAGAGTGGCAAGGGCGATGCCTTCAATGTCTATGACAAACGCATCGATCGCGCCAACTCGGAACTGTCAAAGCTCATCATCGGACAGACGATGACCATCGAGGACGGCAGCAGCCTCTCACAATCAGAAACACACCTGGAGGTGTTCGAGAACCTGGTGGAAAGCGACTGCACCATGCTGCGCGACATCGTGAACAACCAGCTTATCCCACGCATGGTGAAGCATGGCTTCCCCGTCAAGGGGCTGCGCTTCGAGTGGGACGATGCGGTGGACTACACGCCGGAGCAGCAGGTGGCATACGAGACGATGATCGCCGACCGCTACGAGGTGGACCCATCCTACTTTGCAGAGAAATACAGCATGCCTGTCGGGGAGCGACGCAATGCACAGCCTATGCTCCCGACTGGAGGGGACGATGATGATGACGACGAGGGCAACAACGAGCCGGACGAAAAGAACAAGAAGAAACATCAGCAAAACGTACACGGCGGTTTTTTCGACTGAGCCCCAGTGATTACCTGGGGCTGCACCGACGCTACGCCCAACTGTTAGGCGATGGGCCGCAGACTTTGTCGCTGTCAAAGGAGCGTGAGGAGGAGATACGCAAGCAGCTCTCCGAACTGTTCGACGGCATGATGCGCACGCTCTACTCGTTGGAGGGATCGCAGTTCCGCATTGAGGTGCTGGCCGAGCCGAAAATCCAGAAGTTCATCGATGCCCATGCCGGTGTGCTGGACTCCACTTTCAAAAAGGTGGAGATGTCCGATGCCATGCGCAAGCGGCTCCAGCGGTCGGACTACATATTCTCCGGCATGAAAACATTCCATGAGTTGAGCGAGGCGTTCCCGTCCTTGCTGGATTCTAACGGCAATAGAAAGACATTCGAAGCCTTTTTGAATGATGTTAGAAAGATAGACAAGACCTACAACTCCAACTACCTCCGTGCGGAGTACAACTTCGTGCAGTCGTCTGCGGAGATGGCTGCCAAATGGGAGCGGTTCTCGGAGGACGGCGACCGATACAACCTTCAGTACCGCACGGCTGGCGATGGTAAGGTGCGCCCGGAACACGCTGCGTTAAATGGCGTGACGCTTCCGCCGTCAGACCCATTCTGGGAGGAATACTATCCACCCAACGGATGGAACTGTCGTTGCACCGTAGTGCAGGTGCGCAAGTCCAAATATCCTGCCACTCCCCACGATGAGGCAATGGCACTGGGCGAGGAAGCGCTGCAACGTGACACAAAGGGTATCTTCCATTTCAATCCAGGAAAGGAGCAAAAGACAACTCCTGATTATAACCCTTATACCATCAAACGGTGTCGTGATTGTGATATTGCAAGAGGTAAGTTGGATCTTGACAGAAAGCCTGTTGCAGACAATGAACTTTGTGCTGCTTGCAGATTGGTACATAAATGCGCCAATGCGTACACCGATTCAGGAAAAACAAATCTGTCTGTTGAAGACCGTGATGCGATACTTGCAAAGCCTTTGGATGAACAATATTTCACCAAATACATTGGCATCAAAGGAAAGGTGTTACAACACGATTTGGCTTGCTCTACAGCAGAAGACTATAAGCGAGTTTTAGATGTGGCTATGGCTTTTGCCAATGAATATGGTGATTGTTTCCTCAATCCAGAAATTCGTTTCAATGCAAAAGAAGGAAGAAGAAAGGTCTATGACATGATTCCAAAAGACAGTAGAGCAAACCCAGATTTGAAAGTAGGTGAGTTTGGATATATTGATGTGAAATCACCTGAGAAAGTAATGAATTGTTGTCGTAATGCAAACCATGCTTCTGATGCACAACACGCTTGCGTTTGTCTAACAGACCATTGCTTTAGAAAGCCAATTACGGAAAGGCAAATCCAAGATAGGAACAAAGCCATTTGGGACAGTAAAGATTATCACCATGACTACATCTTTTGGTATGTCAATGGCAAGCTCAGAAAATACAAGAGACCAATGGAATAATCCGTTGGTCTCAGGTTCTGCAACGTCGCAGGCTGCTTTCAGTGGTTTTCAGTATGTCGCTCCCACGCCACAAAGGTAATAACAAATTTTCAAAACACAACAAGTTATGAACAAAATTTTCTCATTTCTAAAGAAAAGCAACCGCTACAAACATCTTATCGGCGGTTTATTGGTTGGTCTATGCGCCTTGTCACCATGGGCAGCCATCTATTCTGCCATCATCGCAGCCTCATGTCTCGAACTCAAAGACAAGCTTCACGGCTGTCCTTGGGACTGGATTGACTGGGCTTGCACAGTATTTGGTGGTTTCATCGCAATGATCATCTGGACTATACTAACTCTCTAAATCTCTTTCACTATGATACGAGTACAAGGAAACAACAACGTAAAGCCAATAGAATGCGTAAATCCTATGCGCAACAAATGGCGCATTCATTGGGATATTCAAATCTCCACCAACGAAAGCGGAGCACAAGAAGCCTCCTATATGGAGCACGAGTTCACGCACCGCCCTACCATTGAAGAAGTGAAGAATATCATCACCGCATACTACAACCACATCACAGACCAGAAAATTCTCACTGGCTTTTCGTTCCAAGGCAATGCGGTGTGGCTGTCAACAGAAAACCAGTTCAACTACAAGACGGCATACGACCTCGCCATACAAACAAACGGTGCCACATTACCCGTCACTTTCAAGTTCGGGACTGACGACAACCCCATTTTCCATAAGTTTTCTAACATGGAAGAATTCACGGAGTTCTACACTGCATCAGCTCTGTTTATCCAGCAGACTCTGCAAGAAGGATGGGACAAGAAGTACAATATCAATTGGAGTGCTTATGAAGCAGTGCATAATGATTGATGGAGTGGAAGTCCAATACACAATCGAGACAAAAGCCATATTGACTGTGCTTGGATCCGTTTATATATACCGTCCAGTCACGTTCCTCGATACTATACGCATAGTCTATTTGGGCCTACAACGCAATTACGGCTACACATTCGATGAATTCCAGACTGCGGTAATGAAAGGACAAATAAGAGCCTCAAGAAAACGTGGGCATTATCCGCTCAATGTGGCAACATTGCGAATCCGAAACAGAGTCAAGCACATCAACAAGAAATTCATACAATCCAAAAAAGTCAAATAATGAGAAAGGAATTATTCAACGCCATAAAAACTAAATTGGCGAACGATGTACCCGAAGTGAAACACATCGACCTATGGAACCACAACGTTGAGTTCATCGAGCAGGAGGACGGCTGGGAGCGACCCGCTGTCTTTGTAGAATTTGCCACTATCGAATGGGCACCGTTTCAAGGGGGTGTGCAGCGCGGTAAAGGCATCGTCAGCATACACATCGTCACAGACTGGACCGAGGGCGAATACGACGCGGCATTCGACATCAGCCGAAAAATACACTCCGCACTTGACGGACTATGCGGAGAGAATTTCAACGGTATGGCATTGGCTTCCACCAATACCAATCATAACCACGAGGAAATTCTGGAGAGCATAGACAACTATGCAGTACGCTATCTGCTGAGATAAAACAAAGAGATGGTCGAACTTTCTTTAATACTGAAGGTCCGACCATCTCTTTAATACGCTGGTGCCTGTGTCGAAATACTGTCACTAACTGTTGTATGGACACGTTCCATGAGTTCCTTTGTCAGTTCTCTATTAGATTTATCCGATGTCTCGCCTATAAAATAGAAGACTCCTGCTATTATGGCAAACAAAATAGCAGAAACAACTCCTGCACCTACACTGACGAAAAACGTTTTCAAATTTCCGGGAATACAATCCTTTATCTCTTTTTTATAATTACGAACCATCTCGTCCTCAAAACGCCCCAATTCCTCATTGGCTATGTTAGCCACTGTTTCCGAAAGAAGAGCTTCTGCCTGATTCCGATAATTGTTTAGCTGGCTTTCTGTTGTCGAAGCTGCAAAGAACGAATTGCATTCTTCTTGTGTCGGTTCTCTTTTATTCTCTTCCTTTATTTTAGTGATAAACTCTATCTTGTGCTGCTTATAAATGCCATACGCTATCAAGCCCAAGACATCGTCTTCTGCCGTAACAAGTTTTTCGTATATGAAATTATATTGATTTGCCATAAACCTATCTCACTACTTTCCCATAAGCCTTACTCGCTTCTGTAGCAATTTCCTTACGGGAAAAAGTCATCATACAAACTCCTGCTACAGTATGACGACGTACTGACACATTTCTTCCATCAAGGGAGACGCAACGGCTCTGTCCGCTCATCGTTGCAGCGTTTCCCCTTCTAACACTTTCTTTTGATATAACTCTTGCGGTTTTCATATGCTTTTTGCGTTCATTATTGAACACGCTGCAAATATAGCAAAAAGTCCGCAGAAACGCAAATTTCCACGGACTTTTCCTTTCATTTCAATTTATATTCGTGTTCAAAATACTCTGCAAGGTTCTCCTCGATGATCTCCTTGACCGCTTGCTCCACTTCTGGCGATGCTCCAAGAAATCTGCGGCGCGGTATCTTGATGCTCTTGCCTTCTTTCATCAGAGCCATGTGCTTCCAGAACTCCGCCTCGGTGCTCAGTTGTATGGTGCGCTTGTCGTTACGTCTCTCACCGTTCTTCTTGCGTCCGAATGAGCCTGTCGCCTCATGGTACTTATGCCAGAAGAATCGCTTCATCCTCGCCGTCACCTTTATCTCGCCTCCATCGTTGTGTATGGCTGCATAAGGCAGTGTCGAGCAGAACGTGATACTGCTGTCTGTGGTTCGGCTGCTGATGCTCTGCCGCAACTTGCCGGTGTCTATCAGTATGGAACCGCCAGGACGTGTGGGGCTGCTTCTGCGTTGCCACGCCTCGTTGAAGAATGCCTGCCGTTCAAAGTTGCGGTCAAACTCATCACTCAACTCCACCCTAACGTCGTTTAGGATATTGCGGATAATTTTCTGTATGTCCTGGTTCATCGTCAAAGTCGAATTTTAGAAACGTCTGTGCCTCTTGTGGCACTTCGTTCTTAGGGTCACAAGAGGCATTGAGGAGGTTGTAGAAGGTACGCTCACATATACCATAAACAGGATACACGTACCTTCGCCATATCTCGCGGTTGCTGATTCCGCTTTTGGCATGTTGGTCGTATATCCTATTTATGTCGGTGACACGTTTCTGATAGCTTGCTCCTCGCCTCTTGCTCATAAAATGTTTTAGTGTCTGTCTCTTGGTTTATAGGGACGGATGTCATAGCTCATCTTTGCGCTGACTGTTACTCTACCCGTTCCCTCACATTGGTCACATGTGCATTCTTTGCCAGTCTCCTTGTCGTGGAGACGACCTGTGCCGTAACACTTACGGCACAAGGCCACTTTCGGTTTCTTCTCCACTTCCAGTATCATACGGCATCCTCTTTCTTGGGTTCAACGTAGAATGTCTCGTCCTGCACCACTTGGATACCGCATTTGTTCATCTGAGGAACAATATTCTCCACGTCGCGGTCTGCAAGGAGTTTGTCCTTGGCTATCTCCTCGGTCTGTCGCAGATAGCCTGGTAGGAACTCCTTCACCAGCTGCAGGGCGCTTGCCCATGTGAAGCCTTTCAGGGTCTTCAGCTTCGGTGTGCCCGTGCGGAAGCCGATAACGCCATGCGTCATCTCAAGGCTCTTTTTCTTGGTGAACAACTCTGCCTGGTTCTCGGTAGCATAAGCCTGGAGCGTGTCGAAGGCTTTCTCCTTCTCACCTTCCAGTTCTGCCAGCTTGTTGGCATACTTCTCGCGGATCTTGGCACACTGCAATTCAATATCTGCCGTGATTTTCGCACTCTGTGCGTCTGCCTTTGCATAGGCTCCGAACGCGTCTTCGGCTGATTCTCTTGTCACACCGGTAATGATTACTTTCTTTTCTCTTTTTGCCATTGTAGTAAACTTTTTGTTGATTATTATTTTGATTGCTTATCACTCGTCGTCTTCTGGTTCCGGCCAGTCGCCTTCATCCAGTTCCTTGTCTATCTCGTATTCAATACACTCAAGAAATTCGATGTACTGGTCACCTTGGAGTTCTCTGTATGCGATGCCATGAATATATTCCATCACTCGCTTCACTTTCTCATTCATGCCTCACCTCCATTTCCAATTGGTACCATCATGTATTCCACTTGTGGCTGTGCTGGAGGTGTCGGTTCTTTCTTAGGTTTCAGACCTCCCTTGCGCTGGATGGAGCGGAGCTTCACCGATAGCTGCTCCAATTCCTCATTACTTAGTTGGGAGAACACCTTGCCGGCAATACGGTGATCCTGGCAAAATGCGTTGATGCGTGTCCAGTCTGTTGTATCGATGCCGAGCTTCTGCATCAACCTCAAGCACTGGCTTCGATGCTTGCGCTGCTCGTCCTTGGCGGTGCGTATCAATTTGGCTGTAACACCTTCGAGCTTGTCGCACATCATGTCGTACTCCTTACGGGTCATTTCCCTAAGCGAAGTGGTACGTCCATTAGTGAATTGACTCACCACTTCTTCCTTGAACTCATCGCCCAGCTCCTTGGTGGCAAACTTGTAGCTCTTTTTGAGTATGCCATAGAAGCGTGCG
Organism: uncultured Prevotella sp.; assembly: GCA_900548745.1. GTDB lineage: Bacteria > Bacteroidota > Bacteroidia > Bacteroidales > Bacteroidaceae > Prevotella. The sequence continues at coordinate 7,685 of URLQ01000052.1, read as the reverse complement.
AAATTGGTTACTTCCTGTGCCATATCTATTTCAATTTTGACAACCTTATTCTTTCACTTAACACCTTCAAATTACATTCAGGACAACACTCCCCCTCATCTTTCAATGGATGAGGATTGTTTCCATAGCCGATTTGGGGCTTACCGCAAAGGCAGCAGGTGTATTCACGAACATTGTTCTCATGACCTTCAAACATCACTTTAATGCCACACGAACTGGCAACATCCAGTTCCAGTTTTGCTCCCTTACTCAATTCCCAGCCTTGCAGCATATAGATGCAATCACACTTCAAAAGCAGGGCAATGTCCACTCTCATGTGCTCCATCCAGTGAGCATCCTGCGAAACGCCATTTTCAAATGGGTTCACCGGCTCGTAGCCTTTTATGGAGAGATAGCGTGCCGCATGATTAAAGGCAGCCTTGCGCTCATCGAGATCGTAGTGGGCTATCGCTCCGCTGATATAAACTTTCTTCTTCATCTCAGTTATGTTTAGTTGTTAGACTTGTCATTATAAACCTCCACGGCTTTCTCCGCCCAGATGGTGTAGTATTCACTTACGTTACCAGAATATCGTCCTTGACAGTATGCACGGAAGCCTTGCGTCCTCACCTTCACGCCGGCTGCGTATTTCAGTCTGATGGCAGGTTTGCCGATTGGTTTGCCTTTATCCTCTTGGCTGACGAAAATGAAAGTCTTGCGCTTGAAGCGGTCTATCAGTGCCCTGGTCAGTGAATATTCCCACCCTGCTTCGTAGGCGTACTGGTAACTGTCCACAATGATAAACTTGGCACTCTTGGGCTTCGCCAGACGTTCTTCCAATGCCTTGATGTCGCCATCGGTAATGAGGCGGAACGAGCCTTGAACGTCAGTCATCTTGAATTGGGCAAGCCGTCGTTGCATCGACAGACCAACGCCCTCTTCCAAGGACACATACAACACGCTGCCTATACCGCAGAGCATCTTCGCAAACTGCATCACAAACGAACTCTTGCCGCTGGCACTTGGTCCGCTGATGAACCATGTGTCGCCCTCTTCAGGCTGACCGAACACGTCTTTCCATTGTCCTTCAAATGGTAGCGCCTTGCACTTGATATTCGCCACATCCTTGGGGCTGTATGCTCGCTTTGCCATATCACTTCTCTGTTTCGATAAGTTCTGATACAACAGCGTCCGCTATCTTGACAGCATACTTGGCAATGAGTTCGGCTGTCATTTCTTCACGATCATGGTGAAGGACTGGAGCTACAAACAATGCAGCCTTGGCCAATTCATAGCGTCGTTGTTCCCAGTCCACCTCGTTATTTCGTTGTCGGCGGTTTATTTGTATAACCGCGTCCATATATTGCATTTCCATCTTTGTCATCATGCCTGCACTCTTTTTAGTTTTTCTATTTCCGTGTAAACTCGTCTCAGTCCACCACCCGACTTGCGCACCAGGGTAGCAATATCCGCACCTTCTGGGGCGTTCACCTTTGCCACCACGCTCGCCTGGTCTTTCAGGAACTTCTCACGCTCCTTGCAGTCGTCGGGCGTTACCTTCGAGTAGCGGTCACCGTATCGGCTGAGCATCTCGGTATAGCCCACTTTCTTGCACTCAATGGAGCGATTGATTTTGGCTTTCAGTCCGTCCGCACCCATCATATACCAGGCGCAGCATCTTTCTGTAGCGTTCCACAAGGCTTTGAGTTCCAGGAATGCCTCATACTGCAAGTCGCCAGCCTCGTCCAAAATGATGAGTGGTGTGTCGATTGAGCGCAAGTAATAGACCAAATCCTCGTACACGTCGCTGTATCTTCCATTGCTGCCAACACCAAACTCAGTGGCTATCTTACGCACCAGCTTCAGTTTGGTCTTCACTTGGGAGCAATCCACATAGATGGCATTGCGGTGGCCCTGCACATAATAGCGTGCCGTGAATGTCTTGCCAATGTTGGGTATATCACAAAGTATCGCACTCAGTCCGCTCTGTTGGCTAAACTCCAGCTGCTTGGTGATATAGTCGAAGGTGGCGGTGCGTGCTGGTTTCCATTCAATGCCTCCTCTGAGGTTCACACCCAGTCTTCGGGCGATGGTTATCCAGTTGGCTTCGCTCAGTGCCTTGTCTGTCTGACCATTCTTGATGGCGCTATATACCGAGGTGCTGATGCCCAATGAAGCAGCGTGCTTGGCATCACTCGGATAGTTCGTGCGGTTGGTGGCTATGGCCTCCAATATCCGCTTCTTGTTCTCATTCGTTATCATGTCTCACGTTATTTTAATTGTATTCTAATATCATTCTATAAATCTGCCAACGGGTCAGAAATGTGGTAGGTCACTTCCATTTCCTGCTCACTTTCCATCGGTGGAAGTTCAATCGGTGGCGGTGGTGCAGCCTCTTCATGGGCGGTCTGCTCAGCCTTGGATATGCCCACACTTGCTATGGCGTTCTTCTTCACGTATGCGTTGAATGCTGCTATCTTCTTCTGCTGGTTCACGAATATCTCCTTGTCCTCGTCAGTCTGCTCTGCATCGGCAGTGTTGAACGTGCCCACGTCCTCGAGCTTGTCGATTAGTCGGTCGTTCTGGAAGATATAAACGTCGGTTGCGTTGCCGTCCTCATCGGTCAGATAGTAGGCATCCACCTTGTAGTTGTTCGGATCGAGACGTTCCATCACTTCAGTCTTGCTCAACCACCAGTCCTTATACGCCACTCTGCAGTAGCTGTTCCTGCGTATGGAGGTCTCTGTGTGCTCGCCGATAAAGCGTGCCCACACCGATTTGTCCATTGGCTGAAGCGTTGGGTTCATATTGGCTTCAAGCACTTGCCAGCGTGTCATGCCGGGGTATTTCTTCTGGTTCGGGTGAAGGGTATTGTTGAACTCCTTGATGTCACGGATGTCGTCTGCAATCAGTTCTTCCCATGTGTAGTACTGTTTGTCTTCGTAGGTGTCATTCTTCTCGTCAAACACCTTCTTGGCTTCTATGCGGTAGTGCCTGTCCTTGGCGTAGAAGCGTCCGATGCCAAGGTGGTTCCGATGCTCCACCCTGCGTTTCTTGGCACCGTTCATCGGCTCAGCGTATTTCTCTTGGGAGTTCATCGGGGCACAGAAACGTACAAATGGGAACAATACTCCTGCCTTCAGGAAACTCTCTTTCCACTGACTCATCAAGTGGTTCTCCACCTCAACCTGTGCCGGGCAACCCCAGCCCTTGCTTTCTATCAGTCGGAACATCGAGCGGAAGCAGTCGGCAACCAAGTCCACGTTCTTGTTGCGGTTGTAGGCGTAGCCCACCACACACTGGCTTGTAACATCGTAGGCGTAGTATGCCTTCGGACGTGCCTTGGTATCCTTTAGTTTGCGTGGGAGGTCGCGGTCATCGAATGAAATCTTTGAGAACGAGAACTCGGGCGCATGACGATGAACGTGTGGCATCTGCTCGTGCATGAATGTGGTGTAAGAGTCAAGCGAGTGCTCAATAAACAGTCGGTTCTTCGGTTTGTTCAGATAGTTGGTGATGGTGCTTTCGCTCAGCGACTTCGGGTCACCGTTCTTGTCGGTCCACTCGCTTGCGTCGAAAAGCTCACCGGTTTCTGGGTCATACACGTCCAGCTCACCGCACACAAACGAGTTGTACAATTCCCAAACATTAGTATTGAACGGCTTGTTGGGTAACACGGCTATCGACAGAATCAAACGCTCGGTACGGTAATCCACCTTACGACTTGTCTGATTACCGAACTTTCGGCTGATGAGACACTGGTATCCGTCACGCTGATACTCGTTCACCTTCTTGCGGAAGCGCAACATACTTGCAGGCAATGTGTGCCCGGTCTTCATACGGTAGCCCTCCACAGCTTGCGACATCATGCTCCAGTCATACTTCTGGCCCATCGTCTTCTGTATCGCCTTGGCGTTGTTGTAGAGTTTGATACAAGCATTCAGCACGCTGGCGTTGGTCACATACTCCTTCACATGAGCATCGGTAGCGTGGTCGTGTCCGCACTGGTTGCGCCAGTCGTTGAAATATGCGACAGCTGCCTGGTCCACCTCGTAGTTGGCATCAAGCCAGGCAAGCAGCACCTCAAGCGACGGATCTGGATAAAGCTCCTTGAGTTTGTCTTGATAAGCATCGGGCAGACTGCTGACCGCGATGAGCGCATAACCGCCTCTTCCACCACGACGCACAATATCTATGCGACCGCGTGCAGAGAGCTGCTTGTAGTTGGGTATGGTCATCACACCGCCATCCACAAGTTCCCGCATCGAGATGCAAAGTCTGTTATCGTGGTACTCCATAATTCTGCCTCCCGATTATTCGCTTACAATTTGAAGCATTGTATCAAGATTCTTGGGTGTGAGTTGAGCCGCCAGCTGCTGGATATTATCCATATCGCGTAACTTGATATTATCCCAACGCGACACACACTCACCTTTGTAGAACAACTCTGTATTACCTGTACTCTTGTCGGTTTCCAGTTTTGCTCCATTAGGGAAGTACTGGCTAATCATACCGTCGTAGTCATACAACACTTCCACTTCAGGGACAACTGCCATCACGATACCACCCTTTTGAAGGGCAAACATACGAATACGTTTTGCGCAGTCTGTGTCGCCACGATCCTTGTCAAAGAGAAGAGCATTCCGCACTGTGCGGTCACCCACCTTGAACACTTTCGCCAGTTCTTGGCGAACCTCTTTTGTTACATGAATGTACTTTTTCATATCTCGCTTGTTTTTACGTTATACTTATTTGTGGAGTGTGGGGAGTCGAACCCCGTGGCTGTCCTACGCTCTTCGCTTTCGCTTATTCCAACTTTCCGGCCACTGCAACCGTGCCACCCCTGCGGTCTTTCCCGCTGTCATCCGAGGCAAGCCCTGCCGACAATCCGGTGCAGTACTCAGGGCTTCCGTGTTATCCTTCAATCTTGTTACCTCGTATAATTATGGTTCAAGGAATCGCACATTCTCATTCTGCACCTCCTCGTTTACCTCCATCCAACCTATATCATAGGCCCGACCATCTTGATAAGTGTTATATCGATACCACTTGTCATAGATGCCATTCTCGCAGTCGCGCTTGCCAGCCTCATAGTGTTTTAAGGCCTGCGCGATGCGCTCGTCAGCTTCATGCTTGATACCAAGCACCATCTTGTCTAATGTCTCATTTTGAATCTCGTTCATATTCTTTAATTGCTAAAATTCGTTATTCTCAGTCTTTTTTCGTATCTTTGGCCGCTCGTTCATATTGGAACACGCTGCAAAGATACAAAACATTTCGCCATCATGCAAGAAAAAGAGCAAAATATTTCGCCAATCAAACAAAGAATTTTGTTTTTTGCTGGTACTTTAGGTATCAGCAAGCGTGATTTCTATGCCAAAATAGGGGTTTCGCGTGGCACATTAGAGAGTAAAACTGGTATTACCGAGGATGTTGTTACAAAATTTTTCGCCACTTATCCAGAGGTAAGTGTTGAATGGATCATGACTGGGGCAGGAGAAATGCTAAACATTTCGCCATCATGCAAGAAAAAGAGCAATAAATCCATAGAACAAATCGAAAATAAAGACAATGCTCCTGCCGTATCATTCAATCCAACCGTGGGCAAACCATACTACGATGTGGACTTCTTAGGTGGGTTCAATGAGATTGTCAATTCTCAAGTAACGATTCCGACCAACAACATCGTGATACAAGGATTTGAGAAGGCTGACTTCTGGTGTAATGTTACAGGACACTCTATGGAACCCAAAATTAACCATGGTGACATTATTGCCCTCCATAAATGCGCCCTGGAGGACATTCAATATGGGGAGATTTACGCTGTCGTACTTGATACATTACGCACCATCAAGATACTCCGTCGGTCGTCAGACCCCAAGAAGCTGCGTTTCGTCCCTATCAATACGACAGACTATGACGAGCAAGAATACCCGGTAGAACGCATCATGAACGTATTTGAGGTTATTGGAAGCATTTCCAAGTTCTTCTAACACGAAATGTATGCCCCTCCAACGCCATTAGCCCCCGTTTGGTGGGGTGTACCCCCTCTTTTGTGGTTCACATCATACAAGAATCCCCATAAATACAAGGTTTTAGCCCGATTCGCGCCCATTTTACCAATATCACAAATGGGTAGTTTCCCCCACCCTATCCCTTAAAACCATCCTTTTCCCTCCCCCTCTATCCTACCCCCGAAAACCCCGAATGTGTAACCCCTAATTTCCGAAAATGTAACCCCTATCTGTAACCCCAATAGTAACCCCATTCCCATTTTTCGCCATTTTTGGACATAAAAAAAGGAGGTCAAACGACCTCCATTCCCACGACCGCCCAAACGGCCTTTTATTTGCGTTCTAACGCCATAAAAACACCAGTCTAATCATCAGCCCCACGAGAGCATGAAATAAGCGTAGATTGCTTGATTATAGCGCGTTTCGTGCATAATGTACCATTGCCAGACAGCCCGGCATGAAGCAAATAATTCTTCGTCGCGCCGATCTGTTCAGCCGTCAAAACCGTATAAACCGCGGAAATGCTGCTAAAGTACCAGTCTTTCCGCCTCGTTCCATCTATATTATGCAGCAGATGCACATGTATCACCTTTGCCATATTCACTCGTTTTGTTTTTGCAAATATACCAAATAATCATTATATGGAATAATTTCGCAATATAAAAATTCAGAAACACCATAAAAAAAGTGGCCTCAGCCACCATTCTACCCCACCCCAACACAACACCAAGCACCAACAGAAACGCAATATAAACCACCCGTAAGCCCCATGTAAACCACAGGAGCCTCAACAAGCCCCAAAAATAAACCAAATGTAAGCCTATGTAAACGCTTCGTTTTACGCCGCCATTTCAGCCACACACGCCTAACTCGTTGAAACACAAATCTCTCACCCATTTTTCAGCCGACCGACTCATATACGCTTCGTTCTGTGCCCCATATATGATCTGGACTTTTTCAAATGGGCTAAATATATTATAAAACCATAGCATCTATTATCAGTTGTTTATCAAAGCTATACACTCTAAACGGTAGAAAAGTGACTGTGTGGATTCTATATAGATACGAAATAGGCAAAATTTAACGCTTTTAACTTTCCATCACACCGATCTTACCCAAAAGTATATGAATTTGGGCGATTAGTAGAATGAGCAATTCTTCTTGAAGAGACAGGCATGATGGAGCTTACTTTGTTCCACACTCTTGAATGGTGTCAACAGGCATTTCGCAACAATGTCAAAGACGTTATCCAAGATTCAAAGACGGTTGGTTACAAAATAAAGTAATGCGATATGCGCTTGCGTATCTTGTCTGCTTTCAGATTACGATAAACCATGTTCACATTGGCCGTTGCCAGCAACTCATTGACTGTAGCATTAACCTCTACATACAAGGAACAACTTACATTATTGGACGATGAAGGACATCCGTCCCTCTTTGCCCCGATAATGATAGCCACGCTTTCGACCTGTGCGCAATTGGAACGTGACAATATCTCATTCCGATTGCAGTCAGGAAGGAAGCGGTATATAGAGAAAGGTGGGAAGCTCGGACGCAAGGTAGGCTCTGTAAAAACAGATGTGGCGAAGTTAAGTGGAAAGGGCGTAAGTACGGTGCAACGAGTTAAGTGATTAATAAAAGTACAATCACCGCAATAATACTATTGATTTTACGTTCCTTTCAAAGAAAGGG
>URLQ01000051.1 GCA_900548745.1 uncultured Prevotella sp. | reverse complement strand
TTCCATCCTCAAAGAGGAAGTCAAACAGCTTCTGTGAAATATAGCCTTTGTCAGCAAACAGCTTGCCATACAACCGTTTAGCAAGAACCTTGATTTGTGAGACTACCAACTTTTTTTATAAACTATTTCTTATCCCGAACTGGGGGTATAAATTCTCCGTATGAAGCTTGAAGCCCTAACTTATGTATGAACTCAAGCCAAGATACCCCCACTAACTCTATATTGTATTTTTATACAAATACAGTGTGATTGTTCGGTGCATAAAAATGGGAGATGGGTATAGATTCAGACGCTTGTTGAAGCAACCTGAAATAGATGTCCAATCAACTTCAAATAGAAAGTTACCGAATTTCTATGAGAAAGTTACGGACTTTCTATGGGAAAGTTACCGAATTTCTAAATGATGACAAAATCCCATGCTTACAGAGGCTTCGCGAAAATGTCAGAATCGGACTATATAGACGTACCGAACAAACTGTTTATTTATACAGCAAGATTGGCTATTTATGCAAAAGCGTATCATAATGTGAAATGAGTGACTTTGTGCTTGGATATTACCACCCTCCTAAAAACATTATTTTCATCACTTAAGCACATATTTCAACCACATAAACCGCCATACGATACGTTTGCTCCGAAATGCGGAAAACTGCATTTTTTTTAAAGGAATTATTTATTGTACCTTTGTTGTGGTGGAATGTATACACGCCTATTATACAACTACCGAAAAGTAACATAACATTTTCTCATAGCATGAGAAACCCCGGCATCATGTTTCGTGACGAAACAATATGTCGGGGCTTTTTTATTCTGTTATAAAAATACTCATGCTTAGCACGTCTCTGACATGCTGTCAACATTATTGGTCTTCTTCCTCTGGATCTTCCCATGTCTCATCCCAAAGGTTGTCGCATGTGAAGGTGTGTTTCTTTGAGAGGGCAGAAGAGCCGTCAAATGTTGTACTTGATGGCTTAACATCAACAACTTCTGACCCTGCAAGGATTGACTGAGATTCTGTAGCTACCATTATTATATTAGGTACAATATATTGCTTTTTCATAATTGTCTTTTTTATTTGTTTATTTATTATTTATACTGTTGTCTTCTGTAAATATTACTTTGCGATATACTTCTTTCCGTTGTGGATATAAAGCATGCCCTTTGTCGGTTTCAAAGTCTTTACACCACTCAAAGTATAGTAAGCGTCGTCTTTGTCGCTTGCTTTTTCAACAGCGTTGATGCCTGTCGTACCATCGAAGTCCATGCTGATAATCTTTGCTGCATTAGGATTTTCGATTGGAAGATATACCTTTCCTGCTGCGAGTGTAGTACCTACTGTAGCTTTACCAAACTTCACAACGCCTCCGTCGTTTACAAGAATATAGTCTTTATCTGTCAAAGTATAATCTGCTGTAACGCCTACGAGTTTATTACCAGCAAGTGTTGTTGTCTCTGACGTTGCAGTCTCCATAGTATACTCTTTTGCTTCGCCTTTCAGGATAACACCATTGTTTACAGGAATAATGCCATCAGCAACTTCTGTCAAATCCACCTTTCCTGATGTCGCATTATAAGCTGCGGTATAAGCTGTCAAACCTGAAGGGACCTTGCATGTGGCGGTTGTGCAGAAGGTGGCATAACCAGCGGTGCCGACGGTGGCGGTGATGGAAGGGGTAACTTTGATGTCATAAAGGTTTATACCGCTATTACCTGAATATATATATATGGTTGCAGGTTTAGTTTGGTTATACACAACTGTTCCGCTCTTTATTTCATTTGCGTTAACGCTGATGCTTCCTATGTTCGTTTTATTTCCTTCAATTACAGCGTCTATCTTTAAGTCACGTGCATCTCCCGATTTAGAGCTATGTGCCAATACTATATATATATCGCAATTTCCACTTACAGCAAATGATAGAACTCGTCCAACAGGAGTATCACCATCCCAAGAACCTGTACCACCAAATTTCAATCTTTGCGTATACTTTATGCCATCAACAGTTTTGGTATTTCCATCAACTGTTATTTTTTTTCCAGATGTAGCATAAAGTGTCAAACCATCTTTTGTGATTTCTTCCGTATAATCCCCAGTATTCCATGTTGAGAAATTCCATTCTTGTACACCTTGTCCACTCGCCCCGATTGCACTTAAAGCAATCACCAATAAAACAAATAATTTTTTCATAATTAGTAGTATTAATATGTTTTTAAATTGTTATAATATACATCTACAGTTTCCCCCTCTGAAAAGGAGCGCATTTTTCCCACTGCGCCATAATCGCACAGTTTATCGTTTCACTGTCACTTGTAAGTTCAGGCTATATGCCCTTCATAGATTCGCTTTAGTATCAACTTTTAGCAAGACGTTTTTTTAAAGTACCCAATTATCAATAATCTTTTCGTCTTCTATTTCATCAACAAGTCAGTAGTATGTTATAGATTATGCGACATAAGGTAACAAAATAAATCAACAACAAGAAAGATTGCATAAACTTTTTTTATCTTTCTTTAAACAAAAACTCCCGACACGACCAACGCCATGTCAGGAGCTAAAATTATAGAACTATTTTAAGCTATGATTACTTAACAAACTTCTTACCGTTCTGAACGTAGATACCGTTTGCAAGAACAGCAGCGTCTGTACCTACGAATCTTCCGTCGAGAGTATAGATGCGGTTGTTTGCAGGAGCAACAGCGTTGTTAATAGTGTTGATACCAGCTGTAGACTCTGTCCAAGAAGTCTGGTCGCCAGTAATATCAAAATACATAGTCTTTGCACCCTCTGTTGCAGAGATAAGAGCAACACCCATAACATAAGCCTTCTTCTTGAAACCTACAGAGAAGCGACGGTCTGCAGTCCAAGGAAGGAGGTTTGCACCCTGAACGACCTTGCCGTCAGCATCTGTTGCCTGCTCGTAGAACTGGAGGTAAGAGTTTACAACTTCTGTATCGTCAGAGTTCTTGTTTACATCAAGGCTTGCCTTGTTCATCTCGTCTTCTGTTCCCTGCTTGTTTGTCAAATCAACAACAAGCTTCAATGGCTTGGTGAAATACATCTCTGTCCATGTCTCTGTCTGGAAACCAGGCGCCTTGTATGACTTGAGCTTTCTGTTTGTAGGATCGCCCTCAAAGTTTACATATTTTTCTCCATCTGTATCTTCGTTATACTCACGAGCGTAGAACTGCAGCTGTCCCTGAGAAGCGAGATAGAATACAACCTGCTTGATGTTGCTTACACCCTGTGGGTTTGATGTATCCTTGAACTTGATTTCTGTGTATGAGTTCAATGTTGCATAAGTACCAGCTGCGAAAGAGATACCAGTCTCCGGGTCTGTATAATCAGCTGTCAGAACATGATAGTTAGCACCTGTTGCAGTACCGCCATCTATTGGAAGCGTATTGTAGTCGTCGTCAAGATATGCTTCCTTTATCTTGTTCAGCATCTCGCCAGTAACCTCTGTACCGTCAGTCTCAGAGTTAACGACAGTCTTGCCGTCAGCAACCTTCATTGCTGTTTTGATAACGTAGTTCTTGTCAAGTTTGAAAGCCTGTGCGTTGGCAGAAGCAACGCCTACGAATGCCATAAGTGCGATTGCGTAAATTTTCTTCATTGTCTTTATTTTTTAATTGTTAGTAAATTGATATGATTTTTATTCTCTGTGCACCTTGATGATGCACAGAGAATAGAATATTATTTATTGCTCGAATCCGTCAAGACCAGACTTGGCAGTTGTGCCATAGCCATTGTCGCCATACTCTTCCTTGTTGTCAATCTGCTGCAGGAAGGTCTGGCTGATAGGACGCCATTTCATATAATCCCTGAATGACTCAGCCGCACGCTTGTTGCTCTTTGCGAACTGTGAACGGAAAGCCTGATGACGCTGGAGCAAAGCCCAACGCTGATGCTCACCGCAAAGCTCACGGGCATACTCGTCAAGGATAGTGCTTTCTGTTACCTGTCCGGCAGTAATCTCGTATGTTGCAGCTGGAACGCCGTCACGAACAGAACGCTTGCGCAGCTTGTTGATATAGTCGGCAGCCTTCTGGTTCTCACCGAGCTTCTGGTTTGCCTCAGCAGCAATCAGATATATCTCAGCAGAGCGCATTACTGGAATGTCGCCATTCTTTATCTGCAGGTTTGAACCATAGAACACACCATCATAGTTCCACTGGAACTTCAACAGACAAGGGAATGTCTGCCACAAAGGATTTGTCTTTCCGTATTTTGTTTCCCAAGAGTTTCCAACACCTGTTGAGAGATACTGGTTGTTCTCATCAAACAAGTCGTCGATATCAACACAAGCATAAGAACGATTGTTCTTGCTCTCGTCAGACACAGTACCGTGCTTGTAGAGATACAGGAAGATGCGGTTTTCATCCTCTGCAACAGGATAGTCCATAACATAAGGATTCTTCGCAGCAACGAGCTTGCTTACATCACCGCTTGTCTCGCCCTTAGGCCATATAGATGCGGTATACTGGTTTCCACCTGATGTTGAGCTTACGGCATTGCAATCTACATAAGGATATATTTTCTTCTTCTGAGCACCGAACTGTGTGTTTATACCATACAGCTTGCACAGTTTCGGATTCAATGTCAGCACACGCTTTGTATAATCAATCCAAGCAGGCTGCTGCATAGAGAATGTACCGAATGCAGTCTGGAAGGAGTTCTCCCAACGCTTGTCCCATGATGCATCATACAGGTCAAGCAGATACTTTGAAGGAGCGAACAAACCAGAATTTGTTCTACCATAATAATAGTTCTGCTTGTCTGCAGTAATCATTGACAGGTCAGAGCATACGGTCTGGTTCCAATAGCAATATGCAAACAGCTTGTTCTTACCTGCATTGGCATTGTTCCATGTCTCTGCATCTACACTTGCATCAACACCGGCAGCTACCCAAAGAGCCTCTTTGTTTGTACGGTTATTGGCACTTGCCCACATATCAGAGATGTCGCTATACAGATAACCGCCGTACTTAGCACCACCGGCTTCTGTGTCGGCAACGAAGTCACCTGCCAGGTCAGCAGCTTTCTTCCAATAGCTTTCTCCATCCGGAGCTGTCAGACCCTGACCGGCAGCCTGTACGTATGCACGGCAGAGGATACCGACAGCAGACTTCTTGGAAGCGCGTGCACGGTTGTTGTTGTATGGTTGTACACCAAGATTATCAACAGCATACTGCAAATCCTCGGTAACTGACTTGTAGATTTCAGAAAGTGTGTTACGCTTTGGAGAGAGGTTGACACCTTCGTCAGCGCTGTTCTCAACAAGAGTAATAGGACCATAATATGTGGTAAGCATAAGATGATAGAATCCTCTCAGGAAACGAGCTTCTGCATAAATGGTCTTTATGTCCTGAAGATTCTCGTTCTTCTCGTCTTTCATCATCTTCTCACCATTCTTTATTACAGTAGCGCAGTTTCCGAGAGCGCTGTATGCCTGCATAAAGAACTTGTCCCATGGCTTGTTTGCATTAGGAACAAGGCTCTCGTAGTAGAACAGTTCCTTTGTATTGTCGTTGTTCTTTGATGTTAGCCACAAGTCTGTACCAGCCTCTGACACCTCAAGGAAGTCCGCAACTGTATACATCTGTGCATAAATTGGCTCATAACACTTTGTCTCCAAGCCATACCACTTATTGTATTCTGTAAGGCTGTTGGTCGTATCGGCATCCAATGGATTATACTCGTCCAAAGAGCAAGATGCCAACAACGCTGTGGAGCAAAGAACCAAAGCTGATTTTATTATGTTCTTTTTCATTGTTATTTTCCTTTAAGTAATTTAGAATGCTATATTAAGACCAAACACCAACTGCTTTGTGAGTGGATAATTATAGTTTCCGTTCATTTCCGGGTCGTAGTCTTTCAACAGATGACTCTTTGAAACGATAAGCGGATTTGTGATAGTTCCATAAACACGGAGGTTGGACAAGCCAAGTCTCTTGCAGATGTTGGTTGGAAGTGTGTATCCCAAAGTGATGTTCTTGATCTTGAAGAATGATCCGTCAACATAAGACAATGCTGCGAAACCAGGATAATAGCTCAACTTATCAGAGATGCTTGCATTCATTGCAGGGAAGTCATTTGAAGGGTTGTTCTCTGACCATACATTGAAATACTCCGGATAGTTGTTCTTTCCTGTAGGATCATAGTTTGTCAACATCTTGTAGTTTATCATCTGACCCCAACGCATATACATATAGATGCTCAGGTCAAAGTCCTTGTACTTGAATGTGTTCTGGAATCCGAGAGACCAGTCTGGAGAGTTGTGTCCGATAACCTGATAATCGTCTGCTGACAAAGCGTAAGGATTAGAAGCATCGTATCTGTGCTCTACGCCCTCTGCATCATTCTTTGTGTAATATACAGAACCGTTCTCGTCTACATGACGCTTGATTCCCGGTACATCAACCTTGATATATCCAGGCTTCATGCCGAAGCAAGCTGCATCATCAGCCTCGTTTGTCTGCCAGATACCATTGAGCTTGTAATGATAGAATGAGTTAACGGCTGAACCTACAGAGTATACATAGTCGCCATTTATCACCTTATCATTTGCAGTACCCATCAACTTGGTAATCTCCTCCTTGTTGTAGTTGAATGTAAGAGTAGAGTTCCACTTGAAGTCTTTTGTCACAATGTTTCTTGTGTTAAGTGTAAGCTCAATACCCTTGTTTCTTGTTTCAGCAAGGTTCACATTTGTAAGATACTGTGTTGTAGAGTTGTAAGCACCACCTGTTACAGGCAGGTTCTTATGCCAGATTACATTGCTTGTGTTTGTAAGATACCAATCCATGCTCAAGTCGATACGGCTGTTGAGGAAAGCGGCATCCAAACCGATGTTCCAGCTCTTTGAACGCTCCCAAGTAAGCTTCTTGTTTGCTACTTCCTTAGAATATCCGTAAGTTGTTATCTTCTCTCCACCGATTGTAAGATAGCTCTGCTCAATCTTTGAAGTTGAAGCATACGGACTGATATTTGATGTACTACCTGTTTCACCGTAACCTACTCTCAGCTTCAAGTTGTCGAGCCAGTTCTTTGTACTTTCCATGAACTTCTCGTCGCTGATACGCCATCCGAGAGAGAATGCAGGGAAGGTCTGCCACTTCTCATCCTTTGCAAGACGTGAGTCACCGTCATGACGAACAGATACTGATGCGAGGTATCTGCCGAGGTAAGAGTAGTTGATACGTCCCATCCAACCCATACGCTTTGACATTGAGTATGATGATGAACTCTGACGTGTAACGGCGTTATCAAGATTGTTCCACAGATAGCTGTTGTTCAAGATTCCGATACCCGATGCGGTGGCAGCCTCTGAGCGTCCGTGTTCATAAGATGATACACCGGTAACGACGAAGTTGTGCTCCTTGCCGATATTGAAATTATATGTAAGGATGTTCTCCCACTTGTAACGATAATAGTTTGACTGTGATGTTGATGCCTTTGTATCGGTTTCAACATTGCCTCCTGACTTGATGAAGTTGTAAGAACCCTGTCCTGTGAAAGAGTTTGAACGTGAGTGTGTCAATGTTCCATTGATTCTACTTTCCCAAGAGAAGCCCTTGAACGGAGTAATCTTGATATACGGATTGATGTA
Source organism: uncultured Prevotella sp. (assembly GCA_900548745.1). Classification (GTDB taxonomy): domain Bacteria; phylum Bacteroidota; class Bacteroidia; order Bacteroidales; family Bacteroidaceae; genus Prevotella. Next base: position 9,632 of record URLQ01000051.1, on the reverse strand, counting down.
TACCTTTGTATTCTGACCCTGTCCGCGATAGTTGCTCTTGTTGTTTATAAGAAGGTTGATATAGTTTGTATCGCCTTCTACAGGATAGGTGGTATAGTTTCCGTTCTCGTCATACAGGTCGCCATAAGGTATTGCTGTCATGGCATCCTCCAACTTAGCGAAAGGAGTGTTCTTGTATACATAAGAGCCCTGGATTGCGATACCTGCGCAGAACCAGTTGTTCACCTTGTTGTCAATACGGATATTGGTTGAATAGACCTTGTAGTTGTCATCTCTATACTGACCCTTCTCATCAGAGAAGTTCATAGACATGTAAGCCTTTGTCTTGTCTGTTCCACCTGAAAGGGATACAGAATAGTTCTGCACGGTTCCTGTATGGAGGAGCTCGTCTGCCCAGTTGATGAACTTCTTGTCCTTGTATGCCTTATAATAGTTCGGATTTGACTGGAACATTGTTTCATCGTCAACATAAGTTCCGGCATTACGATTTGCCTGACGGAGACCTTCGATATAGCTCTCGCCCTGTCTTACCTTTGGCATTTCAGACCAGCTGTTTATACCGAAATAAGCATTTACGTTAACAGAGAGCTTTCCTGCCTTACCGCCCTTGGTGGTGATGAGTACAACACCGTTTGCACCTTCCATACCATATACTGCTGTTGAAGATGCATCCTTCAATACCTCAATGCTTTCAATATCATTAGGGTTCAATGTTGAATAGTCACCAGGCATTCCGTCGATGATAAAGAGAGGAGCTGTACCTGAATCGCTGAACGAACGGTTACCACGCAACTGAATCTTCACACCAGCACCGGCTCTACCGTCTTCCTTTGTGATATCAAGACCTGACACACGTCCCTGCAATGACTGCATAGGGTTTGATGATGGAGTAAGAGTGATGTCTTCGCTCTTTACAGATGCTACGGCACCGGTAAGGTCACGCTTCTTCTGTGTACCATAACCAATAACCACCACATCGTCAAGTCCAAGTACATCCGGTTCCATCTTCAAAGACAGTGTACCACTTATCACCTTGACTACTTTATCCTTATAACCGGTATAAGAGACTTTAATAGTAGAGCCAATAGGAGCATTTACGGTAAAATTACCATCAAGATCTGTTATTGTACCATTCTTTGTTCCGCTCTGCGGAATGATGGTTACACCGATCATCGGCTGACCTGTCTCGTCAACAACGGTACCCTTCACTACTCCGTTCTGATGAACAGCTTGTGGAGAAAGCGCAGTGCTACCATTGCCTGCTGCCATCATTGTGGCAGGACAAAGTATTGCTGAGGACAGAGCAAGCGTGATGGACATCCTTTTCAAGTTGGAACTTGAATTATACATCTTTCTTGTCTTCATATAAAATAGATTTTGAAATTGTTAAAGTTCGATATTTAGTGATATGTACATAGCCGACAAATTAGCGACAACGTAGCCTTTAGGCATACGGGTCTGACATAAAGCCCATTTATACATTGCTGACATAAAAGCTTTGAAGTTTTTCTAATTGCAGTATGACATTATTTAATACTAACAGGTTCCGTTTTCCATTCGATATAAGGTGCGATGTTTTGCAATAACTAACATAGGCATATACGTACCTTTTTTATATATATAGCTACAACATCAGCAAATTATTTCAAAAAAACGGCAACTCTCTCAAGTATGTATTGTTTAGAAACTTTTGATTTTCTTACTTTGTACTTTTTAAGAGTAGTAGTTATGGTTGCAAAGTTATGATAAAATTCTAATAAATTGTTATTAAACACGGAAAAACTTTGTCTCGTACTCTTGTTTTTACCAAAAAACAAAGTATTATTGGCATAATTTTAAATAAATAGGTCATGCCATACCTAAAAAAGATGATTTACATCAATAATTATCCTTTGGCGGAAGATTGTCTTTTGTATCTTCCGCCAAAGGACTTTTTTAGTTCAGAGTAACGTTCACGTTCTCCTGCTTTATATCTTCGCAGTATTTGAACTCTGCAGGCTTCTTTGCCGTAATATCCACATTCTTTAGATGTATGTTCTTTATAGGCATCTCGGGAAGTCCGTTGAAGAACATCGCACGGTTGGCATTACGACATACTACATCCTCGATGTATATGTTTCTGAAACAAGGTGTCGTCTCGTCCACCGGCTCCGGCTTCACTTCTTCCGTCTGGTTCTTCCCTGCTGCCTGTGCTTCTGCTGCAGACAGTCCGCCGTAATAGAGGTTGAAGATTACCGCCTCTGTAGGAATGTCGAACATGGAAACGTTCTTTATCCAGATATTCTCTACTACTCCTCCTCTGCCGCGCTTGCTCTTGAAACGCAGACCTACATCGGTACCGAGGAACTGACAGTTGCTGACTCTGATGTTCTTCACGCCACCACTCATTTCCGAACCGACAACGAATCCTCCATGACCCTTGAACACGGTACAGCCATCTACGATAACATTCTCGCAAGCCACGCCACGCTTTCTGCCGTCTTCGTCCTTACCGCTCTTTATGCAGATGCCGTCGTCACCAACATCAAAGCGGGAGTTTACGATCAGAGCATTCTTGCACGACTCAAGGTCCAGGCCGTCGCCATTCTGTGCATAGCTCGGGTTACGGATTTCAACATCCTCTATGAGCACGTTCTCACACATCAGCGGATGCACGTTCCATGCCGGAGAGTTCTGGAAGATTACTCCATTGAGCCAAACGTTTTTACAGCTCACGATATTTACCATCACCGGACGCAGGAACACCTTGATGCTGTCCCACTGTGCTTCTGTAAGATTACCTGTCGGCACATTCATGTCTGCCATCTTATAGCCCTTCAGCGCTCCCTCTGTAGGAATCCAGAAGTCTTTGTTTATATAGGCCCCACCTCTCGACGTTGCCTCTTTCCACTGACTTGCCGTTACCTTGCTGCGCTTGAGCGGACGCCAGAAATGCCCGTTGCCGTCTATAACGCCATCGCCTGTTATTGCCACGTTCTTCAGGTCGTAGCCTGAGATTGGCGACTTGCAGCGACGGGTGTCAAGTCCTTCAAACACGGATTTTACTATAGGATACAAATCCGGATCCGGAGAGAACAGCACGATGGCTCCTTTCTCAAGATGCAGGTTGATGTTGCTCCTCAATTCTATAGGACCGGTAAACCAAACGCCCTGCGAAACAACAACCTTACCGCCACCTTTCTTTGCGGTCTGGTCGATGGCCTTCTGTATTGCCGCCGTGCATAATGTAGTGCCGTCGCCCTTCGCTCCGAAGTCCTTGATGTTTGTCTCACGGTCCGGGAATGTAGGACGTGTGACCTTTGACATCTTGAACGGCAAGCCCTGATAGAGATTGTCGTAGGGATAAGTCTGGGCACGCATGCTGCCAATAGCCATGCCCACAAGCATTACTGCCAAAAATAAGATTCTTTTCATAAATGTTAATTGTCTGTTTATGTATTATTAGTTTTATTCCTGCTTCTGATTTTGCAAATATAATACTTTTCCCCAACATATCCCTACATCAGGCTAACGAAAGCCCCACATTAACCGTCTTAATACTAATTAATCGCACAATTATCCACCTTTTACCAATAAAATCATTATATTTGCATGTCAGTAGACGAGTCAATAAGCAAACAAGTAACAAGGAGGTTTGCACCACTTGTCTAAAGTTTGCGAACGACGGTCACCAAGAAGAACTAATCCCCTTGTCTACTCGTCAACTTGTCAACTTGTCAACTTGTCTACTTGTCTACTATAAAATATAATAAAGAACAAACTTATACAGCCTATGAACGAGCAAGCACCACAACGATGGGACAAGTTCTACCTGAAGGATGTCTCATTCAAGAATTTGATGACCCACCGCATATTCAACGTACTCATCATCGCCAACCCGTATGATGCCTTCATGCTTGAAGATGACGGACGTGTGGACGAGAAGATTTTCAACGAGTACACCGAACTCGGACTCCGGTACCCACCTACCTTCACACAGGTCAGCACCATGGTGGAAGCATCTGAAGTGCTTTCTACAACAAGCATCGACCTTGTAATATGTATGCCGGGAAATGCCGACAACGACGCCTTCACCGTGGCAAGAGCGGTAAAGCTTGAATTCCCCGACATCCCATGTGTCGTACTCACCCCCTTCTCACACGGTATCACAAGAAGAATGGTGAACGAAGACCTGTCCATCTTCGAGTATGTGTTCTGCTGGCTCGGAAACACAAACCTCATCCTGTCTATCATAAAGCTTATAGAGGACAAGATGAACCTTGAACACGACATTGACGAAGCCGGCGTACAGATGATTCTGCTCGTGGAAGACAGCATACGCTTCTATTCTTCCATACTGCCAAACCTATACAGCTACATCCTCGCACAAAGCCAGAGGTTCGCCACAGAAGCTCTGAACCCACACTCCGCCACCCTCAGAATGAGAGGAAGGCCTAAGGTGGTGCTTGCCAGAACATACGAGGAAGCTATGGAGTATTATCTGCGCTACCCGGAAAATATCCTCGGAGTAATAAGCGACTGCCGCTTCCCTAAAGGCGGCGAGAAAGACTCTGAGGCTGGACTGAAACTGCTCCAGGAAATAAGAAAAAGGGACCCATTCCTGCCGCTCATCATTGAAAGCAGCGAATCCGAGAACAAGGAGAAGGCGGAGACATTGGGACTACGCTTCATCGACAAGAACTCGAAGAAGATGAACATAGACCTGCGAAACCTCATGGCAACCCACATGGGATTCGGAGACTTCGTGTTCCGCGATCCGAAGACCCACGAGGAGATAAAGCGCATCCGCAACCTGAAAGAACTACAGGACAACATCTTCAGCATACCGAACAACTCCATGCTTTACCACATATCAAGGAACCATGTGAGCCGCTGGCTTTGCGCAAGAGCCATATTCCCCGTATCGGAGTTTCTGAAAACGGTGACCCTGGAGAAACTGAAAGATATCGATGCCCACAGACAGATTATCTTTGACGCCATCGTGCAGTACCGCCACATGAAGAACCTCGGTACCGTAGCTGTTTTCCGCCGCGAACAGTTTGACGCATACAGCCACTTTGCAAGAATCGGCGACGGCTCGCTCGGAGGTAAAGGAAGAGGACTGGCTTTCCTCGACCATATCATAAAGTCAAACCCTGAGTTCAACAGCTTCGAGGGTGTAAAGGTGTCCATACCAAAGACCGTGGTTCTCTGTACCGACGTGTTCGACCAGTTCATGGACAACAACAACCTGTATCAGATTGCACTTAGCGACGCTCCGGACGAGGACATACTGAAGGCTTTCCTGAAGGCACAGTTGCCAGACCAGTTTATTGATGACTTCAAGACATTCTTCGACGCCATCAAGCATCCTATCGCCATACGTTCAAGCAGCCTGCTCGAAGACTCCCACTACCAGCCTTTCGCTGGAATATATTCCACATATATGATTCCGTATCTTGACGACAAGCAGGAGATGCTGCGAATGCTCGCCGCCGCAATAAAGAGCGTATACGCCTCTGTCTACTACAAGGACTCTAAGGCATACATGACCGCCACGAGCAATGTCATCGACCAGGAGAAGATGGCTGTCATATTACAAGAGGTGGTGGGAAAACAATACGGCGACCATTTCTATCCTAACTTCAGCGGCGTGCTGCGCTCCATAAACTATTATCCTTTAGGATACGAGAAATCTGAAGAAGGTATTGCAAGTCTGGCTCTCGGTCTTGGAAAATACATAGTGGATGGCGGACAGACTCTGCGCGTCAGCCCTTATCATCCCGACCAGGTACTGCAGACAAGCGACATGGAGATTGCGCTGCGACAGACACAGACAAGATTCTACGCCCTCGACATGAAGCACATCGGCGAGGACTTCAAGGTTGACGATGGCTTCAACATAATGAACCTGAAAGTAAAAGACGCTGACGCCGACGGTGCTCTTAACTTTATAGCCTCAACCTACGACCCGTATGACCAGGTTATAAGAGAAGGACTATATGACGGAGGAAGAAAGATAATCAGCTTCTGCGGACTTCTGCGACAAGGGGTGTTCCCTCTTCCCGAACTGCTCAAGCTCTCAATGAGACATGGTGCCGACAGCATGAAGAGACCTGTAGAGATTGAATTTGCCTGCACCCTGAACAACGACAGAACAGGAGAGTTCTACCTTCTGCAAATCCGTCCTATCGTTGACAGCAAGCAGATGCTTGACGAAGACCTCGCCTCGATACCTGACGAGAAATGCCTGTTGCGCTCTCATAACTCTCTTGGACATGGCGTCAGCACCGATGTGACGGATGTGGTATATATAAAGACCAGTGATGACTTCACGGCGGCGGACAACCCTGCAATTGCTGAAGAGATAGAGCACATGAACAGAAAGTTCCTTGCCGACAATACCGGCTATGTTCTTGTCGGACCTGGCAGATGGGGGTCAAGCGACCCTTGGCTCGGCGTCCCCGTGAAATGGCCACACATAAGTGCTGCAAAGATAATAGTGGAAATAACTCTCAAGAACTATAGCGTGGACCCAAGTCAAGGTACTCACTTCTTCCAGAACCTTACAAGTTTCGGTGTCGGATATTTCACCATCGACGAAAATAAAGGCATGGGATTCTTCAGGAAAGAAATTCTCGATGCCATGCCTTCTGTCGATGAAACTGAACATGTAAGACATGTAAGATTTGACAAACCTCTGAAAATTATGATGGACGGCATGAAACAGGAAGGATTAGTGATGGAGCAATAGCCCTGAAACACCCTGTTTATGGGATATATTGGGTATTTTACACCCTATATCATTTCGTAAATTTAAGCCCAAATCGAACTACAGATTGAAAGTTATTGTACTTGATTTATATCAATAAAGACAATAAAGAAGAAAAATATTATGAAAAACACTTGCAAGATTGCAACAATAGCCATATCTTTGCATCGTGTTTTTCATAGTATTAGATTTAAGGTTAACAAGGTTGGAGTACAGCGGTACTCCTTTTTTTATGTCCTTACGTCTCGTGCGGCGCTTTTATGAAGTTCACAAATCTTGATTTTCTTCATGTGGATTGGTGTGTTTTGGATTACTTCTTCTTCAGCTACAATAATATAATAAAGTAACAAGGGCTAAAATATTGCCATGCAATATCCTAACCCTTGTATTGTCGGGATTACTGGACTCGAACCAGCGACCCCGTCGTCCCGAACGACGTGCGCTACCAACTGCGCTAAATCCCGATTGCCTTAAAGCGAGTGCAAAGTTAAGTCTTTTTTTTATAATGGAAAAATTTTTGCCCTAAAAAGTTTGGCAATACAAAAAAAATCCATACCTTTGCACCCGCAATTGAAAATTATTGCACAATAAACATGTTGGTGCCATAGCTCAGTTGGTAGAGCAAAGGACTGAAAATCCTTGTGTCCCCGGTTCGATTCCTGGTGGTACCACAATAAAGAGAGTTACTCAAACAGGGTGACTCTCTTTTGTTTTTATATTGGTGCCATAGCTCAGTTGGTAGAGCAAAGGACTGGCCGTGTCTATAATTGGCCTTGTGTCCCCGGTTCGATTCCTGGTGGTACCACAAAACAATGAAGCAGTTAAGAGAAATCTTGACTGCTTTTATTTTTTCATATTGGTGCCATAGCTCAGTTGGTAGAGCAAACATATCACACTACCATTCCTTTAATTCTATAAATTGACAAACACATCATCTATTAAAAACAAAAATCACTATCTGACATAATAATTCAATGATTCCATTCGTCATTCTAACTGAAAGTCATTACTTTTGTACATTCCAAACAATTATATACAGATATGACAAGACATTCCATATAGCAATTGTAAGACAAGTAATTATTGAGTAATAATATGAAGATCAATATAAAAGATACATTGTTAGCAGGTGAGCGTGTAACGCTCGAATGCAAGAAAGCCTCGAAAGGTGTGCCAAATTCTCTTTGGGACACTTATTCCGCTTTTGCCAACACATACGGTGGAATAATACTGTTGGGTGTGGTAGAGCATATGGATGAGCGAGACAAGGCCAAGCGGTTTGAGATAGTTGGTGTTGAGGATGCCGACAAGATTCGCAAAGACTTGTGGAACATTGTCAACAGCAAGGAGAAAGTCAATGTAAATCTTTTGCATGATGACGATGTGCAAACAATAGATATTGATGGCAAGGAAATCATCGCAATAAATGTTCCTCGCGCCGATTATACAGTCCGTCCTGTCTATATCAACAACAATTTGTCAAGAGGAACGTTCAAACGCAACCATGAGGGCGACTATCATTGTACGGAGCAAGAGTTGAAGATGATGTTGCGTGATGCCAATGAAGCAGGCAATGACAGACTGGTTTTGGAATATTACACGATGGATGATATCGATATTCCAACCTTGGAACGTTATCGTATCATGTTCAAGACTGACAACCCAGACCATGTGTGGAATGAACTAGATCATAAGGAATTTCTGAAACAACTTGGAGGATATGCTATAAATCGAAAGGAAGGAACAGAAAGTTTGACAATGGCAGGATTGCTAATGTTTGGTAAAGGACTATCTGTGCGCGAACGATTCGACAATTTGCGCATGGACTATATCGACAAGTCACATTTAATTGGTGACCAACGATATAGCGACCGCTTAACTTATGATGGAACTTGGGAAAACAACCTTTTCAACTTTATAAGAATGGTATTGCCCAAATTGACAAGTGATTTGCCTCGCCCTTTCAAAATGGAAGGCGTAGTCCGCAATGATGACTCCCTGCAACACAAAGCCGTGCGAGAAGCTGTGACAAATATGATTATCCACGCAGACTTCATGATAAACGGTCTTCTTAGAATTGAAAAATATGATGATAGGATAGTACTTACAAACCCAGGTCTGTTGAAACTGCCAATAGAACAGATTTATCATGGTGGAGAATCAAAGGCAAGAAACCAACGTATGCAGAATATGTTCCGCATGATAGGCTATGGCGAAAACCTTGGCTCGGGTTTTCCACTCATTCTAAACGCATGGAATGAAAAGCATTGGATAAAGCCTGAGTTATTGGAACAGCCAGAACTTATGCAAGTTAAATTGACTCTGCATATTCAAAACGAGCCAATAAATGAGCCTGTAAATGAGCCTGTAAATGAGCCTGTAAATGAACGGCAGCAAACTATACTGTCTATCATGAAGCAAAATCCATCTATAATAAGAGAAGATTTGGCAAACAAACTGGGTATTTCGCTTGCTACGTTAAAAAGAGAACTTACTTCGTTAAGAAAGGAAGGCTACATTACACGTAGCGGAAGTGATAAAAATGGGCAATGGATTATTGTTTCAAAATAGTTGCTTTCCTAAATTCCAAATGTTCAAAAGAGACTACCAAGGTACGGACTATCCTTAAAAGAAAACTTTCATGTCGTAAAAGATGTCGTAAAAGAGGCTGGAAATGTCGTAAAAGCCAAAGCTAATCGAAAGAAGCACGTCACAACCAACGATTTGATTGCAGTTTCATACCAAATGCATCTGATGGTACCACAATAAAGAGAGTTACTCAAACAGGGTAACTCTCTTTTGTTTTTATTGGTCACGTTGTTATATTCCTTAATTCCGCAACACTTTGATTTAACTTTATTTATAAGTACCTGAGCAACAA
>URLQ01000050.1 GCA_900548745.1 uncultured Prevotella sp. | reverse complement strand
AAACTTGAGCGATATTTTTTTGATGTATATATACTAGCATCGCGGATACGCTTACGAATAAACAGCTCAAAAATGATAAAATAAAGAGGAATAACAGCCCTGTTTTTGATAAAATAAAGAGGAATAAACACCATAAAAATGATAAAATAAAGAGGAATGACGGAAAAAAGCCCCATCTATCACCTCTTATTGCGCCAAATATGAGGGCTGCATCCCACCTTGAAATTGAACCTTAATCGGTCTAATGACCGATTTGGGTTCAATCATCAATGTAGTAGATATACTGCTTTAAAGAAATATTAAATTTTGGAAAAGTGTAGAAAAAAACACGTTTTTATCTTGGAAAAGTGTAAGAAAATACCTAATTTTGCCTTGGAAAAGTGTAAAAAACAAGGTATTTTTCCCTTAGAAAAGTGTAAATCATAGAATATAAACGTATGATAGATAGGAAGATAGATGCATTTTTGAATGATTTTTTCAAGAACGTCAAGAAAGCTTTGCTCGTAACAGGAGCTCGACAGATAGGTAAGACCTATTCCATAAGAGAAGCGGCTAAGCGTAATTTTGATTATTTCGTAGAGATCAACTTCATTACTTCGCCAGAGGCTGTAGGCATATTCCACGGTGCCAAAGATGTAAAGGATATGCTCTTTCGCTTGTCGGCTTTTGTGAACAAACCTCTTGTAAAGGGAAAGACCCTGATATTCTTTGATGAAGTTCAAGTATATCCAGAAGTGGTAACCCTTATCAAGTTTTTGGTAGATGAGGGTAGCTATCGTTATGTCTTGAGCGGCTCTCTCTTGGGGGTGGAGCTTAATAATCTCCGCTCTGAACCAGTGGGATATATGGATGTGAAGGAAATGTATCCTTTGGATATTGAAGAGTTCTATCATGCCGTAGGTATGGCAGACCATGTCATAGCGAAGCTTCGCCAGTGTTGGCAAGATAAAGTGCCGGTAGATGAGTTTGTACATCGCCGTTTGATGCAGGCTTTTCGCTTGTATCTTGTAATTGGCGGTATGCCGCATGCGGTGCAGACTTATTTGGATACCAATAATTTGCAAGATGTATTGGCAGTTCAGAAGAGCATACTTCAGGAGTATAAACGTGACATCATGAAATACAAGAGGGACGACAGCTCTCAGAAGCTCTATATAGATGAGGTGTTTCAGTTGATTCCTTCAGAATTGAATGCCAAGAATAAGCGTTTCATTCTGAAGAGTCTCAATGAAAAGGCTCGTTTTGCCTCTTACGAGAATAGTTTTCTTTGGCTTCGTGATGCAGGCGTGGCTCTTCCTACATATAATATAGAGGAACCCAAACTACCTTTGTTGCTTGCCAAAACCAGAAATCTTTTTAAACTCTTCCAAAGCGATGTGGGCTTGCTGACGAGTCAGTTTGCCGGTGGTATCCAGCTGAAATTGTTGGGGGATAATCAAGCAATCAATTATGGTGCTATCTATGAGAATGTTGTGGCGCAAGAACTAAAGGCTCATGGTTTTGACCTTTATTATTATAATAGTAAGCGCTTTGGAGAGCTGGATTTTGTAGTGGAATATCATGGCAATGTCTTGCCTATAGAGGTAAAGTCGGGTAAGGATTATGAGCGTCATAATGCTTTGTCTAATGTCATGTCATCAGCAGAATATGCACTTCCTGAAGCTTTGGTGCTTTGTAATGGCAATGTAAGTGTTGATGGCAAGGTGGTGTATATGCCTATCTATATGTTGATGTTTTTGGAGAAGGAGCAAACAGTGAATGTAACCTACAAGCTCGACCTGTCAGATTTGTAGTATAGGTAATCATATTAGGTTAAAATTAACACAAAAGGCAAGCATTCTTAGTTCTTCTATCGGATAGCCACGCTTTTTTCTCCTAAAACATATGATGTTGGCTCTAAACTGCCGAACTCTTGATATGGCATTGATCATCAGTACATGGTTGTACTAAAGATACAAAATCATAATATACAAAAAAACAACCGCCGCATATCCTGACTATTCGGATATGCGGCGGTTTTGCCTTTCGGCACATGAACACATTATATATATTGTATGTGTGAGTTACTACTCATCGAAAGCGTCAGGATCCGAGTCGGTGCTCTCTGAGGAATAGTCATCATCGTCCCAGTCGAAGCTGCCAGAATACTCCTTGGCACAGGCTGGACCTGTGGCAGGATCCTTGCTGATTCCAACAGAACCTGCCATCATACCCTCACTCTCTATTTTCAACAATTTCGTTGTTGGCTTGATATATTTCTTCATAATTTTCTATATTTTTATTTGTTATACACTATTTTCTTGCCATTCACTATATATATATCGCCCTTCTGAGGAGCAGCCACCTTGCGACCCATCAAGTCGAAGTAAACCTTAGGCTGCAAGTCGGCTTGGTCGTAAATGCCCTTATTAGAGCCATCGCCGTTGATACGGTCGATGCCCGTAGCCTCACCATCCTCGAATACCATGCTGTAAGCCTTGGCTTCGCCGAATCCTTCATCACCTCCACCGATTTCAGTAGAGCTGAGGTCAAGATATGCACGATAAGCACCCACCATCAAGGTCGTATTGTCTGCTGCTACTGGATGGAAGTTGCCATCGGTCTGGAGGATATAGCTACCACCCTTAGCCACCATGCTTTCGAAGGTTCCCTTCAAGAGACTTCCATCGTTCTTAGGAGCAGTAACTGAAGATGAAGCATCCACATCGAATGTGATGACGCTCATATCATTCTTGCCATCGAAGTCCACACCTTCGAGATAACGATGATATACATAAGGCACTCCTGGCTCAATGCTCTTCGCCTCAGTCAAGGTAATCGTACCCTTGTTCTTATCTGCATTCGTCACCTGATAGAGTTTGTCGAAACCTGTGAAGCTGCCTGCTACGAGGCTACTGCCCACTGGCACACAAAGCGTGCCATATTCCGGCGTCTTGTTGATACTGACGTATGGCTTCACGGCTTGGCCTGCTTCGGTTACTCTCCTGCAGTTCTTTGAAGCCCAATAAGCTACGGGCGAACAATAGAGCGTCGCCGAACATTTATAAAACATATAATCACTTGCTTCGAGTTTGCTTAGCCCCTCCAAAGAAAACTTATCTCCCAAATAAATTGCCTCAAGTTTTTGGCATCCATAAAACAAACTTGTGCTCTGAGTAACCAACTGAGTATCGAAATTAGACAAATCTAAGGATGTAAGGCTCTTGCAGGAATTAAACATACTAGCAATATCATTAACCTTCGAAGTGTTAAATCCTGATAGATCCAAAGAGGAAAGGTTTTCGCAATTTTGGAATACTGCTTGCATATTCTCCACGTTCTCAGTATTGAACTGAGACACGTCGATATGTGTAAGACCTTTACATGATGAAAACATTCCGAGCATAGTCCTCACACTATGCATATCAAAATTTGAAACAGATAAGTTTGTCAATTTCCAACAACCAGCAAACATCCACATCATATTTCCCACATTGCTTGTATCAAAACTTGAAACATTCAAGTATGTCAAATTATTGCAACCAAAGAACATGTATGACATGCTTAAGACATTGTGAGTATCAAAAGTTTTCAAGTCTAAAGAAGTAAGACTTTTGCAGTTATAGAACATTTGCCACATGTCTGTAACCTTAGAAGTATTCAGATTCTCTATTCCATCAATCGCTTCCAACTTCTCACATTCCATAAACCAAGAATTGCAAGACTTAGGACGTGCAGACGCAAACGAGACATCAAATACAACTCTGACAATATCAGCTTTATGCTCAGTAATCCACCCAGGTTCCTGAGAGCTATTCATTTCATACTCTCCATCGCCCAACTCGCCCTTCTCACCATAATAAAAGGTGAGAGACTTGACTGATTGGTCATACTTTGCCCATGCCTTCTTAGCAGCATAAGCACTCAATTCGCCTCCCCAGAGGAAAGCGATAAAGAGGACGAGGAGCGTCCTCCATGCCATACTTTTACTTTTCATCATAATTTATTTTGTTTATAATTAATTCAAGCTATGTATCCACAACTCGTCTACTATTCTTGTGCAAACTTTCTTACATATATTCTCTCATTGCCATCAGATATACTATAAATCCCAGAATGATGACAAAAGTCAATCCGAGAAACAGATAGATATAATATCTTTCTCTCTTGATGAAATCCCAGAAGCTGTAGCGAGCCTTGTAGTTTTCATCAAGATATATCCTGTAGTCTTGAACCATGGCATAGCTCATGACTATGGCGAAAATCAGAAGAAACAATGCCACAATGAATATAGCCTGCTCATCTTTCGTGAAAATCAGAATTATATTTTCCATGGCGCAAAAATAGTGTTTTCCTTCGAAAAAGGGTGTCCACTTCCCCCATGTAGGTGTCTACTTCCTACAAAATAGGTGTCTACTTGGTGGGGGAAGTAGACACCTATGGCGTGATTTTATTGTATTTTCGCTCTCCAGACAGTTGGGGAGCATCCTTCTTTCTCTTTGAATATGCGATAGAGATATGAGCGTGAAGAGAAGCCACATTCGGCAGAAATGATGTCGTTGCTGTAGTCGGGATAGTCGAGCATCATCTTCTTTGCTGCCTCGAAACGTACCTCAGCAAGCCAGATACGGAAGGTGGAGTTAAGGCACGCAGTGAAGTAGCGTGAGAACTCGTTCTTGGAGATGTTCAGCGAGCGTGACAGGGTGAACATGTTTACCGTAGTGTCTTTATAGCCCAACTCTTCGCACCACTTGTCAAGACTCTCCTTGATAAATGCCTGACGCTCTTGAGAAAACGGCTGTAAGTATTCTTCATCGTCTGTAGGTTCTGCATCCTGCCCATTGGAGCTTTCCAAAGATGCCCCCCCATTTTCTGTTTCTTCATCTGCTATGGCTGCGCTTTCTTCCTCCTTATCCAAGAGTTCCTCGGTAGGAACGTAATTGTAGCCCAAAGCCACGAAACTCAGGTTGAAGAAAAGGATAGAGAACAGAGCCAACGGGCCTATTATATATAATAAGGTGGTGGAGAGGATGGCGAAAGGCATGGTAAGGGCAGATAAGAACAGGGAGAAGACACTGGCTCGGGCATACCGCACGTAGGGCAGCATGTCGCCACCAGTCATCAGCTCCAACATCTTCTTGCGTTTCCGCATCTCAATCATAATCATATAGATGCAATATGCTACGTTTGCGCCGAACAATACGAGCATCGCATAGAGCCAGTTGCCAATGTCAAGACTTCCGCAGTTGCTGTAGCCTATGCAGAAAGTTGCAATAATGGCGGCATTTATCCTTGTCCGTTCATGAGAAGAAAAGGTTTCTCTTCGGGAACTTGTCTCTGTTTTCCTGTCTCAACCGTTCAAACAAGCGCATCGTATCGTTTGAGAAGCCATGTCCTTTCCATGTGCTTGTGTTGGTAATAAGAATCCAACACTCCCCGTCGGGATAGCGCAACACCAAGGCACTCGTGCCAGACAACGACCCAGTACGAATCCATGGTCTGCCCTTAGGACAGAAATTCCATCCGATAGAGAAATCATGGTCGGGCATTTCTCTTGTCATGAACTCAACAGACTTTTTGCTGAGAATGTCCTTTACGCCAGGCAGAAGGTCTATCGACGCCACAAGACGGCTCAGCTCCGCTGCCGAAGCACACCACGCTCCCGCTCCCTTCAGATTGGGAATATCGTTCTCTCCATAGCATTTCTCCACCATTCTTCCACTGTTGTTATATTCATAGACAGGCTCCGACCCCTTGTGCATATAGTATTTCACCTCATTCCGGCGACGGTCTTTCTCGTAGCTTCCTGCAATATGGAAATCATAGCAGCCAGCCGGTTCAAACACGAACTTACGCATATAATCCTCATACGACATGCGTGTCTTCTTTTCTATAATCATCGATAACAGCGTATAGCCAACATTACTGTAGCGCTTTGCCGTTCCCGGAGTAAAGCCAAGTCTGCGTTTCAGCAGAATCTTCATCAGAGTATTATTGTCCGGCGGAGTAGTAAGACGGTTCTGCATCATGATATAGCGTGTGGAGAACATCGGGTCGCCAGCACCTGTTGTAAAGCCAGCCTTATGGCGCAAAAGCTGCTCCACGGTAATGTCAAGATACCTCTGGTCTTTTATCGCATTGGTGAAGGCAGTATCATTCAGTATACCCTTCGGTCCGAACACATGGTCGGAGAGCTTCAAAGTTCCCGCCTCTGCGAGTCTCATCACTCCCACAGCAGTAAGGAGCTTCGACACAGAAGCGAGTCTCATTATATTAGACGGCTGCATCTCCTGCTTCTTCTCCATGTCAGCCCATCCGAAGCCTTTTACATAAAGCAGCGAGTCGTTTCTCGTCACAGCAATCTGTGCTCCGTTAATCTCCCATCGCAGCAGATAGCGTTTTATCTTGTTTTCCATGTCTTCGAGCTGCGGAGAGTCAGACATACTGTTGGTCAAAGTATCGTTAAGATGTATGCCGCTTGTCACATTCTCCTTCTCTGCCACCTGCTTTTCTTCACCATTTCCCGTGAATATAGCCACCACGGCAGCTATTATCAAGCATGGTATGAGAATGAGCATGAATATTCTTTTCTTTCTCAGTTTTCTTCTTGCCATTAATTCTTATGGTTATTTAAGTATTTTCAATTTAGCGAATTTCATCAGCAACTGCTTGGTGCCCACATTCTGGAACGCCACAGTAGCCTTGCAGTTCTCTCCCTGTCCTTCTACTTTCAGCACCGTTCCTATACCGAACCTGGAGTGTTCCACCATCGTACCCTCCTTTACACCTGCTCCAATTGACGAGGAAGAGGTTGTGGTCTCGGTTGAGGCAGCCACTTTCTTCAAGCGTGTCAGTCCTTCCACCTGTCGGTTTCTGCCGAATATCTCCTTGTAGTCTCCCTTCTTGAAGTGGTAAGTATCGTCAACATGTCCTGCTTCTCTCAGCTTAGGGTCAGCCCTGAACTGTGTGCCAACGGGGTTAGAGTTCTGATAACGGCTGCCGTATGAGTTGCTTCTTCCGTATGATGAAGAGGAGTCAGAATAGGCGTTATAGCCATTACGCGCCATGAAGCCAGTGTCTGAAGCCTGCTCCTGCAGGTTGGTAACTTCAAGGAGCATAGGATTGATGTCGTTAAGGAACCGGCTTGGCGTGTCGAATTCCATCTTTCCATATCGGTAGCGGTTGCGTGCACAGGTCAGACAACAGGTCTTCTCTGCCCTCGTTATTGCCACGTAAAGCAGTCTACGCTCCTCTTCAAGTTCGCGCTTGGAGTTGCATGACATAGGACTCGGGAAGATATTCTCCTCCATACCCACGATGAAGACATTCGGAAACTCCAGTCCCTTGGCACTGTGTATCGTCATGAGGTTCACCTTCGGAGCGTCAGCATCCTGTCCGCTCTCCAGGTCGGTGAGCAACGATACTTCCTGCAAGAAGTCAGTAAGAAGGATATTCATTGACAGCTGTGCATCTTCACGTCTGTCTTCAACAAAGATCTGCATACCGTTAAGGAACTCCTCAAGGTTCTCCTGTCGTGCCACATTCTCCGGTTCTTTGTCGGCATACAGGTCGGCAGCGATGCCCGATTTCTTTATAATGTCGTAGCCCAAGCTATAGGCGTCTTCCACCGGCATGCGTTCAATAAACCCACTGATGAGTTGGGTAAACGCCGACAGCTTGCCCACTACAGCCTTGCCAACGTTGAGTCCGTTTGCCTCAGGGTTGGATATTACCTCCCAAAGGCTTACTCCATGCAGGTTGGCTGTGTCGGTAATCTTCTTCAAGGTGGTCTGTCCTATTCCACGTGCCGGATAGTTTATTATTCGTTTCAGCGCCTCCTCATCGTCGGGATTTGCCACGAGACGGAAGTATGCTATCACGTCCTTTATCTCTTTTCGCTGATAGAAGCTCAGTCCGCCGAATATCTTATATGGCATATTTGCCTTTCGGAGTGCCTCCTCAAAGGTTCGGCTCTGTGCGTTGGTACGGTAGAGGATGGCAAAATCGCTATATTCCGCTCCTTCTTTGTCCATCATCCTCTTTATGTCCTTGCACACTATCATTGCCTCTTCCTTGTCGCTGTATGCCATCTTCAGCTTCAGTTTCTCGCCCTGACTGTTGCGGCTGTACACCGATTTCGGTATCTGTCTCTGGTTGTGTTGTATCAGACTGTTTGCCGCCTCCACGATATTCTGCGTGCTACGGTAGTTCTGTTCGAGCTTGAAGATACGGCTGTCTTGAAATGTGGTCTGGAAACTGAGCATGTTGTCTATGTTTGCTCCACGGAAAGCATAGATACTTTGTGCATCGTCGCCTACGGCACACACTCTGTTGTTTACGCTTGCCAGCTGACAAACAATCTTCTGCTGCACGGCATTCGTGTCCTGATACTCGTCCACAAGGATATACTGGAAGTTTGAAGCATACTTCTTCAACACCTCGGGATGCTCGTTGAAGAGCACATAGGTGTTTACGAGCAGGTCGTCGAAGTCCATGGCGTTCGCCCTGCGACATCTGTCACAGTAGGCGGCATAGAGCTTTGTCATGTCAAGCATGTGGGTCTCAACGTCTCTTTTCTGAAACGAGCTGTCGTAAGCATAACCGTCAGGAAGCACGAGATGGTTCTTTGCCATACTGATTCTCGAAGCCACAACAGACGGCTTATACACCTTGTCGTTTAGCCCCATATCCTTCACGATTGCCTTGATGAGGCTTTTGGAGTCGGCATCATCATAGATGGTGAAGTTCGACGTATAGCCAATCTTCTCCGCCTCCACCCTCAGTATTCTTGAGAAGATACTGTGGAAGGTGCCCATATAGATATGGCGTGCCTCATTGCCGCCCACAATCTTGTTTATCCTCTCCTTCATCTCGTTGGCAGCCTTGTTGGTAAAGGTCAGTGCCAGTATGCTCCAGGGCTTCAGTCCCTGCATAAGCAGATAAGCCACCTTATAGGTAAGCACGCGTGTCTTTCCCGAGCCGGCTCCTGCAATGACGAGCGACGCTCCGTCGCAATATTCCACGGCAGCCCTCTGACTATCGTTCAAGTCAGCAAGTATTCCGGCTATGTTCTTTTCTTCCATTCAGAGAATATGTAATGTTATTTCTTGTAGTTTCTGTATACTCCGCCTGCCGATGTCTCAGGGTTTATGTCTTCACCCTCCCGAGGGAATGACGGCATGAAGCGCATCTGTGTTTCTATCTGTCGGCGGCGCTTCAGCATGTAGCTTGTGGGGTTGGCGGAATCGAACTTCCGCGGGTTCGGCAGCGTTGCCGCAACAAGAGCGCACTGGCTCCGCGAGAGGTCTGCCGCCGTGGTCGAGAAGTTGTCTGCCGCGACGGCATCTATGCCATATATGCCGTCGCCCATCTCTATGGAATTGAGGTACACTTCCATGATGCGCTGTTTGCTCCACATGAACTCTATGAGAACGGTGAAGTATGCCTCGAAACCTTTTCTTATCCATGAGCGTCCGGGCCATAGAAACACATTCTTGGCTGTCTGCTGACTGATGGTGCTGGCTCCGTGTTTCCTCTTGCCCTCCATATTGTGTATTGCCGCCTTTTCTATCGCCTGATAGTCGAAACCGTGGTGCAAGAGGAAGCGTTGGTCTTCGCTTGCCATCACGGCAACGGGCATGTGTGGTGATATTTCCTCCATCGGCACCCAGTGGTGATGCATCTTTATGCTCTTGCCTTCTGCCATCTGTTCGAAGCAGCGTATAAACATGAGCGGGGTGTAGTATACCGGCACGAAGCGCAACAGTACAACAACAAGAATGGTGGAGCCGAAAAAGGCTACCACCATCCATCGTATTACTTTCCCGATAATACCGAGTTTGTTCATATTCTGATATATACGGATATTATTGTTTATCTATCTATCTTGTCTCTGGAGCACCTGTTAGTTGAGTGTTCCATTGTTAGCCTCGTTCACCATCTCCTTGCTTGCATACATGTAGATTTCCACACGGCGGTTCTGCTGCATGCCTGCTGGTGTGTCGTTTGAAGCCACCGGCTCGGTGTCACCCTTGCCGACAACGTTCTTGAACTGGTTTGCCGCTACGCCCTTGCCCTGCATATAGTCTACTACAGACTGTGCTCTCTGCTGTGAAAGAGCCTGGTTCTTCTGTGCGCTCTGCTCTGCTGTAGAGTTCTTGAAGCCCTGGTTGTCGGTGTGGCCGTATACGTCAACCGAACATGTAGAATATTTCTTCATCAAGTCTGCCAACTTGTTCAGATTCGCCTTGCTTGTGCTGTTCAGGTACGACTGGCTTGACTGGAAGAGGATTCCCGAATCGAAGGTAATCTTTACAGCCTTCAGTCCGTTAGCATCTGTCACTTCTTCCACCTTAGCCTTGTCAAGCTCCGCCTGAGCCTCTGCCTTCACCTTGTCCATGTGCTTGCCGATAAGGGCTCCTGCGCCAGTACCTACAGTAGCGCCAATAGCTGCACCCACCGCTGTGTTGCCGGCAATCTTACCAATAATAGCTCCGAGCACAGCACCACCGCCGGCTCCGATCAATGCTCCGTTACCTGTATTGTTTCCGCAGCTTACCACTGCTGCTGCACACAAACCTACTGTGGCAATCTTGATCTTGTTCATAATCTATTACTCTTTAATTTGTTATTTTAAATTAAGCAATCAAATATTTGGTACAAAATTACATATATTTTTCAACATGCCAAAATAGTAAGTTGTAATTATTCATAAATCATCACAGCCAACCCTAAACATACCTTTATTATATATAGTCCGTCGATGTTTACAACCGACATCTGTAACATTTCTTACGAGAAGGTCTGTTTTTAACACACATAAACCATACCCCAAGCTGTCGTAAGCCGTATTCTTAGCACTAAAAAGTCGTATTCTTAGCAACAAAAAGTCGTATTCTTAGCACTCAAAAGTCATACCCTTACAAAGAGGGGAAAATGTATGAAAAAAGAAATTACGTAACTTTCCCATAGAAAGTCGGTAACTTTCTCATAGAAATTACGTAACTTTCTCCAAGAGACTCGGCAACTTACTTTTTCCAACTGGTTTATCCTCCCACCCCGACAAGCAGGACCGACACCGGGAACAAGCCTTTATGAGACTGAATCTTAATACCTTTTATTACCTTAAAATAATAAAAAAACAATAAAACAGTAGCTACTGTATAAAAAATAGAGTACTTTTGCATCAAGTTTACATCTAATAATGCGAGCCGTGCAAATAATACGGCAAACAGAACAGAAATTAAAAAAACGACGAAAATGAAAAAGATTATCATGGTGACAATGCTCATGATGGCAATGGTCACAACAGCATTCGCTCAGAAACAAGCTAAAATAGTTTTCAACAAGACAACATGGAACTTCGGCACCTTCCCTGAAAGCAAAGTGCAGACATGCACCTTCACATTCAAAAACGAAGGCGACGCACCGCTTATCATCAACCAGGCGGTGGCAAGCTGCGGATGCACAGTACCTACATATACCAAGAAACCTATCGCGCCAGGAGAGACAGGAACAATGAAGGTGACATACAACGGAAAAGGAAAATTTGAAGGTCACTTCAAGAAAAGCATTACCGTAAGAACTAACGGTACACCTGAAGTAGTTAGACTCTACGTTGAGGGAGACATGACCGTAAACGACTAACAACAAACACGTTACGTCATCACACTAAAGAAACAAATGAAATCAAGAAGCATCATAACAATCTTGCTCCTCATTGCTGCATCCACAGCCTTCGCACAAGCCACCCACAGAACGAGGCACAACAAGGCAAAGGACACGCTAATAGTGAAAAGCTACACCGACTCGCTTAGAAACTATAAGCAGATGCTGGACACTACCAGCATCAACATACCGGATTCAGACAGAGATCCAAGAACTTTCTATATCTTTGCTCCAGCCACGTTCTATTACTCCGTGGCTAAAGACCTGCTGCGGACCAGTGACAACACCCAAACGAAGCAGCCATACGACTCAAGCAGGGATATGGACAGGATTATGATGAACATATATCTGAACCATCCTAACCTGGTGGCTAAAAGCGAAAGAAGTCTGAACAGAATAGGGTCTGTACACAAGGAAATGGACGCTCCGATAAAGAACAAGGTGCAACTCGTGACGAAGGCTGACGCTCTGCCTATTGATGAGGACGATGAAGAGCACTTCAACCTGCCGATGGAGATTGTGGTGAAAAAACCGAACTTCTGGAAATACAGCGGCGACTACTATCTGCAGATGCTGCAGAACTACGTGTCGTCGAACTGGTATAAAGGCGGAGAAAGCAACTACTCTATGGTGGCAAGCGTTACGATGCAAGCCAACTACAACAACAAGCAGAAGGTGAAACTCGACAACAAGCTGGAAATGAAACTCGGATTCCAGACCTCAAGAGGCGACACGCTGCACAGCTTCAAGACTTCGGAAGACCTTATAAGATACACCGGAAAGCTGGGACTGCAAGCTTCAAAGAAGTGGTACTACTCGCTGCAACTCATCGCCTACACCCAGTTTATGAGGGGCTATAAGAGCAACGACAAGAAGGTATACTCCGACATTCTCTCGCCTCTCAACATCAACCTCTCTGTCGGTATGGACTACAACGTGGAATGGTTCAACAAAAAACTCACCGGCAACATTCACCTGGCACCGCTTGCATACAACTTCAAATATGTAGGAAGAAAGGAGCTTGCCACAAGATACGGACTGGACGAGGGCAAACATACGCTCAACGACTTCGGTTCTGAATGTACCGTAGACCTTACATGGGCTTTCACGAACACCATAAAATGGAAAACCCGTCTATACGGATACACCACATATGAGCGTGCCGAAGTGGAATGGGAAAACACCATTTCCTTCCAGTTCAACAAATACATCACCTCAAACCTCTTCATCTACCCACGCTTTGACGACGGGGCAAAGAAGGACGAGAGCCACGGATACTGGCAGCTGAAGGAATATATGTCGATAGGCTTTGCCTACTCGTTCTAAAGAAACCGGCTGACCACCCCACAAACAAGTTATACAGAAAGAAAAAGGATGAAAACGACAACAGCATTTTCTCATACATATACAAGGATAGCGCTAACGGCACTCTCCTTGTTTTTTTATACAGCCGCTACACAGGCACAGACAAAAGCGCAGCTGAAAGACAGTCTGAAGGTTGCAACAGACAGGTTGGAATATGCCCCGGATTCGGTAGACCTGAGACTGAAGAAGGCGAGTCTGAACCTGCAGCTTGAGCAATGGTCGTATGCATTGGACGAATATGACCTCATACTGAAATACCATCCCTACAACCTCGCCGCACTGTTCTACCGCGCTTATACGAACGAGAAGCTGCACAGATACAAATTCGCAAGACTCGACTACGAGAACCTGCTGACAATAGTGCCGGGACACTTTGAGGGACAGCTCGGACTTGCCCTGCTCAACCAAAAGGACAAGCACTACACAGAGGCCCTTGACCAGATAAACAGACTGGTGAGCCAGTATCCGGACAGCGCCGTGGCTTACGCTGCAAGGGCAGGAATAGAAAGAGAACAGGGCATGGCTGCACTTGCAGCATTCGACTATGAAGAGGCGATAAAGAGAGACCCTGGCAACATGGATTACAGAGTGGACCGCATAGATGCTCTGCTACAGGACAAAAAGAAAGACGAGGCTCGTCGCGAACTGGACAGCCTCGTCAGAATGGGTATGCCAAGGGCTACGCTGCTTGATTTCTACAAGCGTTGCAAATAGTCCACTATCCACTGCCCTACCTCACGGGTGCCGTAAACGGCACCTCCTTCAACCTGTATTTCAGGAGTCCGCACACAGGCATCAAGGGAGGCATCAACAGCCTTGCGGATAAGTGAACCTTCTTCCTTCAAACCGAGTTTGTCGGGGTTATGAATGCCTATTGTAAAAATTCTCTCGGGTCGGAGATGCAGTCGGCAACGGCTGATGCCGCAGCGACAAGCGGACTGGCAAGTATCGTTCTTGCCCCTCTGCCCTGGCGACCCTCGAAATTACGGTTGCTCGTTGATACGCAATACTTCCCTTCCGGTATCTGATCGTCGTTCATTGCAAGGCAGGCGGGATACTCATTGTCTGTCCTTCCGGCATCTTCTGCATAGAACTCTACGTCTTCAACATACCGCCTTGCATACTTTACATTTGTCTTCTTATTATATAAATATATTCTTTCTCTCTAAAAAGTTTTGTTCTCTCACTCTTACGATAACGTCTTCTTCACTCATACGACAATGCCACATACCAATTATAATGTCTTACCTATCAAAAACAATAAAGCCTTTCTCACCGGGCAAGTGGAAAGGCTCTATCTTTAATAACACACATCACTATGATATCACACATACCTTTTCACCTACAACTTTTAGCTGTAGTAGTAGGGATAGGTTGCGAAAAACATTAGTCATATTCATATCGTAATTTGTTTTTTATTCATATTGCAAAGATAAGCACTATTATCCATACAAGCAAACAATTTGGAAGTTTTCTTTTATTTATACTTATAATTTATCATTTTCACTGTAAAGTTTATAACAAAATACATTTTATATTCCTGTTTTCCTTTGCTTTTGCATTTTACATGTACGAAAAAGCCGCATCAAGATACATTTTATCCTGATGCGGCATATTTAGAATTTCATACCCGTCACTCATCAACTTGCCTATCCGTCACTCGTCAACTGTTTAGCAAGTTAAGAAATTCGATACCTATATATATAATAAGGTGTAGCTTTAGAACTCAACAGACAACCTTGCATTAATCTGTCTGCCCGTAAGATAATTAGGCACGGCATACTGCTGGTTGGTTACGTCTGTTATCCAATAATACGAATTGACGTTGTTGATACCGAAGAGGTTCAGACAGTCGATTCCCAACCACACATTCTTGAACACCGATTTCTTCTTCTCGCTCTTCTCCCTGTCAAACAACCTATAGCTCATTCCTATGTCGGCACGTTTATAGGCTGGTGCACGGAACTGCATGCTCGACAACTCCTTATGTGGCGGACCGAACGGCAGGCCATCGGCAAAAGCAAGTTTCAAGGACATACGCCATTTGTCCGTACCAGGAAAATAATCGGTGAAATAAAGATTGAGAGCATACCGCTGGTCGGTAGGCATCGGTATAGACACGCCGTTGAGGTTTATCTTGGTATCCATCAGAGACAGGCTAACCCACGAATCAGTGCCTGGCACAAATTCGCCATACAGCTTCAGGTCTACTCCCATGGAATGACCGCTGCACTGCTGGCTTGCATCATAAACCACCTTAACATTATTCACGCTGTACGGCACGATGTCCGCCAATGCCTTATAGTATGCCTCTGCCGTGAACTTATACGGACGGTCGTTAAGCTTGAACTTATAGTCGTAGGCGGCGATGAAATGTATGGAACGCTGACTCTTTATCTTTCTGTTCAGAGAAGCATAGGTCGTACCTTCGACGGTTGTCGTATCGCGCAGTTCCTTGAAGAACGGCGCCTGGTAGTAAAGTCCTGTGGCAAAGCGGAACGTCACGTTGTTGTTGAACGGCGGCACGATGCTCAGCGACACCCTCGGACTGAAGATGGTCTCGCGGTTGAAGTTCCAATGACTGAAGCGCACTCCATAGTTGAGAGTAAAGAACGTGTGCTGTCCACTACTCATAAACTTATACGTATCCTGGATGTAAGCCTCAAGTCTGTTGGCGTCTAACTTGTTGTGAGCACGCAACGAATAGACCATCTTCAGGTCTTCGCCTGTATGCGGAATGTTATATCCGCTGGAGTCTCTCATCTCATATTCCCTGCTATATTCATCCACATGCTCTATCTTATAGGTGAGACCCGCCAATATGTCGTGCCTTTTCGTCTTGTGGGCAAAGGCAAGCTTCAGACTCTTCACGTTAGCCTTCAGATAGTTGCGGGCATGCTCCATATAGGTTCCAACGCCAAGATTCTCGCTCGTCTCGGTCTGCGTAAGCCAATACTGACCCTGTATATCATACTTCTCCTGCTCGTTTGTACTGTAGGCAGAACCTATAAACGAAAAGGATGTCTTGTCGGTGAAATGACGGGTGATGGTGAATGTGCCGAAATATGTTCTGAACAGGTCCTTCTCCTTACCGTCGAAATAAACCTTGAATGACTTCACATTTTCCATTGTTCCGAAGTTTGTCTCACGGTCAGAAGGTGTAAAGTTATAATGGTTGTCGGAGATGTCGCCCATAAACTCCACCGTCCAGCGTTTGTTTGGCTTATATGTAAGATATGTCTGATAATCAAGGAAGTTCGGCTTGTACTCTCCCTTCGTGTCCAACGAACCAAGCAGATAGCGGTTGGTCTTGTATCTCAAGCCGTTGCTCCAGGAGAACTTCTTTGTACTGAAGCCAACATAGGCTGACGCTCCGAGCATGCTTCCCGAAACTTTAGCCTCGAACTTCTTTGGCTGCTTGTAGGTTATATCGAGAGCAGAAGACATCTTATCGCCGTATTTTGCCTCGAAGCCTCCCGTAGAGAAGCCGATGCCCTTCACCATATCCGGATTAATGATAGACAAGCCCTCCTGTTGACCACTGCGGACAAGGAACGGACGGTAGATCTCAACTCCGTTTATATAAACGCTGTTCTCATCGAAACTTCCTCCGCGCACATTATACTGCGACGACAACTCACTATGGGTTGACACACCGGCCTGCTGCTGGATAAGTTCCTCAACGGCATTTCCCGTGGCAGAAGGTGTATTCTGCGCATTCTTAACATCGAGCTGCTCTGTCGTTCCCGTCTGGCGCTTCTGACCAACAACGGTAACTTCACCTATCTGATTATCGTCAAACAGCTGAACAATAAGCGTCTGTCTGCCCTTCGGTCTTCTGAGCACACGCGTCTTTGTCTTGTAGCCTACCATGGAGAAACGCACCACGACACTGTCTGCCGAATGCAACTGTATGGAATATTCACCCTTCAGATTAGTCATCGTCACCCTACCCTGCTTTGCCACAGCAACGGTAGCAAGCTCAACAGGATTATTGCTGCTGTCGGTAACACGCCCCTGAAGGGTGAAAGTCTGAGCCATCATCGCAAGCGAGAAGAAACTCAGTAATATCGTCAATAATACATGTTTATTTTTCATCTTATAGATATTAACGCAATACATCTTATATTATTGTATTTTTAAAATAATAAATAAGGTGATTAAATGAAATAAGCAAGACCTGCAAGCCTCTATTGCAAATAAATATTAAAATACCACCAAAACATTTGGTGGTTTAAAAAATAATCCATACCTTTGCACTCGCAATTAAGAAAACGGCTCCTTAGCTCAACTGAATAGAGCATCTGACT
>URLQ01000049.1 GCA_900548745.1 uncultured Prevotella sp. | reverse complement strand
AATCCCGGCTTGCCCTGTGCTGCAGCGGCAGCCATACCCTCCTCGTAAGAAGTGTATTTCGGCTTAATCTCATTGGTGTTGAGGTTGAAGTCCTGAGTGTTTACAGGAGGTGCGAAGGCACCGACAGCCTTACATGGAGCGCCCCACAATCCAGGCACCATATATATAGCGAATGCGAACGATACGAGACCCATCATCACGCAAGGTACCGGCATCGGCTTGCTCTCACCCATCATAACGTCGCTCTGGAACTTGAGCTTGCCGATGAGATACATACCGAGCAGGAAGAAGATTGCAATCCAGAGGGCGAGGAAGGTCTCGCGGTCGAGGATATGCCATCCGTAAGCGAGGTCGGCAACCGACAGGAACTTCAGCGAGAAGGCAAGCTCTACGAATCCGAGAGTAACCTTCAGAGTGTTCATCCATGAACCTGACTTAGGTGCAGACTTGAGCCATGCCGGGAACATGGCAAACAGTGTGAACGGCAAAGCCAATGCGATAGAGAAGCCCAACATACCGACTGCAGGTGCAGCGATATTACCGGATGTGGAGAACTCTGCGAGTAGCAGTCCGATAATAGGTGCCGTACAAGAGAAGGAAACGAGCACGAGCGTGAATGCCATCAGGAAGATAGAGAGCAGTCCGCTTGTTGCAGAAGCCTTGTTGTCGACAGAGTTGGTCCATTTAGAAGGCAGTTCCAGTTCGAACCATCCGAAGAACGACACTGCGAATACCACCAATACGAGGAAGATGATGATGTTGAAGACAGCGTTTGTAGACAAGCTGTTCAGTCCGTTACCACCCGAGATAAGAGTGATGAGGAATCCGAGCAGCACGTATATTACGATGATAGACACACCGTATGTTATAGCATCTCTGATGCCCTTCGCCTTGTCTTTGTTTCTCTTCAGGAAGAAGCTTACGGTCATCGGTATGATAGGCCAGATGCAAGGCATGAGCACAGCCAGGAGACCGCCTACGAAGCCCATGATGAGGATGTAGAAGAGGGAGTGTGAAGTAGTGCCACCGTCCTGGTAAGCCTTCAGTTCGTTGATAACCGGCTTCCAGAGGTTTGCATCGTCACCTACCGATGCTGAAGCGACAGCTGTAGAGTCTCCTTCCGCATTCTGTGCGGCAGCCACCGTATCTTTGGCAGCCTCATCAGCCATCTCGTCAGTAGCCTCCGGAGCGTCGGCAGGTCCATTGCCCTTATAAGAGAACTCCACCGATGTAGGTGGCATACAGCCAGAATCGTTGCAGGCGCCATACTCCAGATAGCCCTTCACTTTGTAGGTCTTTCCCGTAATCTTGTAACGCTGCACGAAGGTCACGCTGTTTTCATAATAGCGCAGCTGCATACCGAAGATCTGGTCAAACTCCTTGATCTCCTTACCCTGTGCCTTCAGCTTGCCCACAGCCTTCACGCCTTCCGCCTTCTCCGTTGTCAGAGTGGCAGGTATCGGTCCGTCGGCAGGAATGTTAGGGGCATAGACGTGCCATCCGGCAGCGATCTTTCCCTTGAAGATTACGTCGATCTCCGTGTCAGACACTTGCTTCTGACTTACGGTGAAGTGCACCGGATTGCTCTGAGCCCATGCCATTACTGCCATGAGCATCATGAAGGTGGTCAGAAACACCTTCTTCATAATTTTCTTTTTCATTGCTTATTTTTGTTGTTATTGTTTCTGGTGTAGCATTTATTATTCACGTTTCACGCCTTTGTGCGTCATAATGTCGAGCACGAAGCGGTCGGTATCGTCCATGCCTCGGCTGCCGATGGCAGTAAGGTTGCGTATGCTCTGGTCCACATCGTCGTCGATGATGCCCTCCACCGATGTTACATACTTATGCTGCATGGCAAGCATAGCGCTCAACACGGCGGTGCTTACTCCCGTTGTCAGCTTCAGAGCGCAGCTTGGCTTGGCACCGTCGCATATCATACCCGTAAGGTTTGCTATCATATTCTTCACGGCAAATGATATCTGTTCGAACGAGCCGCCCATCAGATAAGTGATTCCGCAGCTGCTTCCTGTGCTTGCCACCACGCATCCACAGAGTGCAGACAGCGCACCAAGGTTCTGCTTTATGTATATAGCCGTAAGGTTGCTCATGATGAGAGCCCTTATCAGCTCCTCCTCGGTGTTGTGGTTTTCCTTTGCGAACACGACCACCGGCATTGTCGTACAGATGCCCTGGTTTCCGCTTCCGCTGTTGCTCATCACCGGAATCATGGCTCCTGCCATACGGGCGTCGCACGCACAGCTTGTTGCGGAGAGTATTCTTGAGAAGATGCTCTCGCCCATTATGCCATGTCCGAGCGGACTGCACAGGGTCTTGCCCAGCTCATGACCGTAGTTTTCTTTCAGTCCTGCCTCTGCAGCAGCCTCATTGAGCTTCTTGGCATCGAGTATGAAGCGGATGTCGTCCAGGTCGGTTGTCGATGCGAACTCATACACCTTGCCGAGGGTCAGCTTTATGTCGTCGGTGGCAGCGCCCGTTATCTTGTCGGCGCATGAGCCTCCGTCAAGGAGTACATCATTGCCGTTGCGCAGGAACACGAAGTTGGTGTGTGCATGCTTTATCCTTGCTTCCGCCTCCTTGTCGCCGGCAGAGCATACCACATTGATATACAGTTTGTCGGCATCTTCCTTCTCCAGCGTGATGTTTATGCGGTTTTCGGAGATGTATTTCTTTCCCTTCTCCACATCGTCCTTCTTGCAGTCGCGCAGCACCTCAAGCTGCAGTTCCGGTTTTCCAGCCAGCGCTCCAAGAGCAATTGCGATGGGCAGACCGATCATTCCCGTGCCGGGTATGCCTACTCCCATAGCATTTTTGAAGATGTTTGCACTTAGTCTCACCTTGATGTGTTCCGGTTGTGAACCAAGCATTTCAGCAGCCTTTGCAACGCAAAGAGCCACAGCAATAGGCTCCGTGCAACCGATTGCAGGAACCACCTGACGATGTATCAGGTCAAGTATCGCCTTCTTTTCCGATGATGTTATCATAGCTATTAAATATGTGTTATTATAAATAATGTGCAAATTTAAGCATAAAAACAGTAAGAAACATGCTTTTCCGCATTTTTTTGTTTTGACATTCAAAAATAATTGCCTAACTTTGCATCGGAAACAATAAAAGATGGCACCCAAGATAAGGGATTTCGGCATATATTGCTGCCGGAATCCATTATCTTATTTGCCTGAAGAAAACACGTAAAATCTAAAAGAAAGGAAAGTTTAAATTATGGCTTACATGTCACAGGATGGCTACGACAAGATGGTAGCCGAACTAAAGCGTTTGGAAAGTGTAGAGCGTCCGAAGGCGTCTGCTGCGATAGCAGAAGCTGCCGACAAGGGCGACCTGAGTGAGAACTCGGAGTATGATGCAGCAAAAGAGGCACAGGCTCACCTCGAGGACAAGATCAACCAGCTGAAGCTTTCTATTTCGGAGGCCAAGATTGTTGACGTCTCACGCCTGAGCACCGATGCCGTACAGATCCTCTCCAAGGTGCAGATGACCAATCTCGCCAACAATGCGAAGATGACCTACACCATTGTCAGCGAGAGCGAGGCCAACCTCAGGGAGGGAAAGATTTCCATCAAGACCCCTATCGCACAGGGACTGCTCAACAAGAAGGTGGGCGACGAGGTGGAGATAAAGATACCTCGCGGCACTCTGAAACTGAGAATCGACAACATCTCCATCGACTAATTCTATCATTATGGATATTTTCGCAAAGATTGCAGCCGGAGAGATTCCGAGCTGGAAATGCGCCGAGGACAGCGAGTTCTACGCTTTTCTCGACATCAACCCGCTGGTGAAGGGCCACACACTGGTCATTCCTCGCCGCGAAGTGGACTATTATTTCGACATGACAGACGAGGAAATCGCCCGCATGGCGGTGTTTGCCAAGAAGGTGGCAACGGCCATCAAGAACGCATTCCCGTGCCGCAAGGTGGGAATGGCAGTGCTTGGCCTTGAAGTTGCCCACGCACATGTGCACCTCGTGCCTATGCAGAACGAAAAGGACATGCTCTTCTCCAACCCTAAGCTGAAGCTTTCTGACGAGGAGTTCCAGGAGATTTCCCGGAAAATCTACGCTGAGTTCCAGAAGCTGTAAAAGGCCGTTCTGCCACAAACAGGAATACCAATGACCGGTTAACGGACTGTCCGACGTTTAAGCACCCATATCCGTCTTCAACGCCGACATCCATTAACCGGTCATTTCTTTACCAACATACCAAAAACAAACAACAAGGAAAACGAGGAAAACACACCAACCGCCACCCTCGTTTTTCCAATCTTCAAAACAGCAAGAAATACAGCCCGAAATAGAAAGTCCCCGAATTTCTAAATAAAACGACTTTTGTTTTGGGAGGTTGGTATTAATTTTGGTACCAAAACGGTTGCCGATATCAAAAAGAATGCTTATCTTTGTGGCATAACATAAAGGTATATAGACATGACAATAGTAAGTGCAAGAGATTTTAGAGCCAATCAGGGAAAGTATTTCTCTATGGCAAATTCTGGTGAGCACGTGATTTTAAAGTCACGTGAAGGCAGCTTCCGTTTAGTCCCTGTCATGCCTTCTGACTCTGTTTCTGAGAATGCTCAGAATATTGCAGAGGATTTGAGAGGAGCACTTCGTGAGCTGAAAGATGTCATTGCTGGCAAGAAACAACTGAATACACTTGATAATTTGATAAATGAATTATAGTATAACAACTTCAAGTTACTTTAAAAAGACAGAAAGACCTTGCTAATTTAAGAAAACAAAAGTTACCGAATTTCGTGGAGAAAGTCCACGAATTCCACATAAAAAGTCCCCGAATTCCTCATAGAAAGTCCCTGAATCCCACATAAAAAGTCCCCGAATTCCACATAGAAAGTCCCTGAATTCCACATAGAAAGTCCCCGAATTCCACATAGAAAGTCCCTGAATTCCACATAGAAAGTCCCTGAATTCCACATAGAAAGTCCCTGAATTCCACATAGAAAGTCCCTGAATTCCACATAGAAAGTCATCGACTTTCTAAAATAGCCCCTACGGCAACACCCCACCTTATAAAATAGATACAGGGAAAATGAACGTTTTTCCGAATAATTGTGTACTTTTGCAAAATTAGAAACATAATGCAAAAAACATGATACAGTCAATGACAGGCTACGGCAAGACCGTGGTGACGTTTGGAGAAAAGAAAATCAACGTAGAGGTGAAGTCGCTCAACAGCAAGACGCTCGACCTCTCAACACGTATCGCACCTATCTACCGCGAGAAGGAAATGCAAATCAGACAGATGCTTGCAAAAGCACTGACAAGAGGAAAAGTGGACTTCAGCATCTGGATAGAGAAGGAGACTGTGGTGGACGCAACACCCGTAAACGGAGCACTCGTTGCCAACTACTACAAGCAGATAAAGGAGATTGCCGAAAAGAACAATATCCCTGAACCGGAGGACTGGTTCAACACTCTGATGAGAATGCCCGACGTGCTGACGAAAACAGAAACGGAAACACTATCGGAAGAGGAATGGGAGGCTGCGACAACAGCCATCAACGAGGCGGTGGAAAAACTCAACGACTTCCGAAAACAGGAGGGAGCGGCACTGCAGAATAAGTTCAACGAGAAGATCGACAATATCACCGCTCTGCTCGAAAGCATCGAACCATACGAGAAAGCCCGCGTGGAGAAGATACGACAGCGCATCGTGGACGGACTGAAAAGCATTCCGGAAGTGGAATACGACAAGAACAGACTGGAACAGGAACTCATATACTACATCGAGAAACTCGACATCAGCGAGGAGAAACAAAGGTTGGCTAACCACCTGAAATATTTCCGCGAGACGATGAACGAGACGGAAGGAGTAGGAAAGAAACTCGGATTCATCGCACAGGAGATGGGACGTGAAATCAACACCACTGGCAGCAAGAGCAACAATGCCGAGATGCAGAACATCGTGGTGAAGATGAAAGACGAACTGGAACAGATAAAGGAACAGGTGCTCAACGCACTATAAAAAGCCTGAAGAAAGATGCAAGGAAAAGTGATAATATTCTCCGCACCAAGCGGAAGCGGCAAGAGCACCATCATCAACTGGCTGATGCAAGAGCACAAGGAACTGAACCTCGCATTCAGCATCTCGTGTACAAGCCGACAGCCAAGAGGGACTGAGAAGGACGGAGTGGAGTATTTCTTCGTCACACCCGAGGAGTTTCGCAAACGCATCGCCGACGGGGAGTTTCTCGAATACGAGGAGGTGTATGCCGACAGATTCTACGGCACACTGAAGGCACAGGTGGAGAAACAGCTCGCCAAAGGCGAGAATGTGGTGCTCGACGTTGACGTGAAAGGCGGATGCAACATAAAGAAATTCTACGGAGACAAGGCTCTCAGCGTGTTCATACAGCCACCATCGATAGAGGAACTGCGCAACAGACTCAACGGCAGAGGCACAGATGCACCTGAAGTGATTGAAGACAGGATAAAGAGAGCGGAGTTTGAACTCTCTTTCGCACCTAAGTTCGACTGCGTTGTGGTCAACGATGACCTGAAGAACGCACAGCAGAAGGCTCTCGAAACGATAGCGGATTTTCTGAACAAATAAAACATAAAGAGACATGAAGACGGGCATTTTCGGCGGGTCGTTCAACCCTATACACAACGGACACATAGCACTGGCTAAGAGTATCAAGCAACTTGCCGGACTGGACGAGGTGTGGTTCGTAGTGTCCCCCCATAATCCTCTGAAAGACGCTGAAGGACTGATGCCCGACGAGGAGCGGCTGAGGATGGTGGAGATGGCACTGGAAAACGAAGAGGGACTACTGGCAAGCGACTATGAGTTCCGACTGCCACGCCCTTCCTTCATGGCAAACACACTGAGAAGTCTTTCGCACGACTACCCCGACAGGGAGTTTACGCTCATCATCGGGGCGGACAACTGGCTCTGCTTCGACAAATGGCGCGAGCCGGACTTCATTTTCAACAACTTCAGAATCGCCGTCTATCCAAGACAGGGATGCGAGATTGACAAGAACAGTCTGCCCGACAACGTGGACTTCTACGACACAGGACTGCACAACGTAAGCAGCACTCAGATAAGACAATTGCTGAAGGAGGACAAGCCGATAAACGGTCTTGTGCCGGACTCCATAGCTGCCTATCTCGAAGGAAAGGCAATAGCGAAGGAGAAGAAACCACTCATCTCCGTCATCATACCCGTATACAACAAGAGAGAATATGTGGAGGACTGCCTCAACAGCGTGCTGACACAGGACTTTGATAGCTTTGAAGTGATTGCCGTTGAAGACGGAAGCACCGACGGGTCGGGGGAAATCTGCGACAGAATGGCACGGGAACACCCGAACCTGACCGTGGTACACCCCGAAAACGGAGGCGTCACGGCGGCGAGACGACTGGGGTTCGAACTGTCAAAAGGGGAGTTCATAACCTTTGTGGATGCCGACGACAAGATGCTGCCCGGCGCCTTGCACATACTTTACGACGAGATAATGGCAACGGGAGCCGACGAGGTGGTGGCAAGATACATCGACCAGCGCGACAATCTGTGCGGACACGAGGGCGGACAATACATGCAGCCCTCATGGATGATAAAACAGCTGCTCGCATCAAGGGCGGACTTCTGCGTGTTGTGGGCTGTGCTCTTCCGCAGGAAACTACTCGAAGGATGCCTCTCCACGCCCCGACTCATCCGTTCCGGCGAGGATATTCTCATGCAGATAGAATGTCTGCTGAAGGAACCTAAGGTGTGGTTCTCCGATGAAGTGGTATATATGTACAATGTGGGACTGCCCAACGACCGTCCGCTGAGTCTCGACGAACAGCAGATGTATGACGACATCCTCTACTCCATCTTCAAGGACAGGATGGAGGAATATGCCCCATATATCGTGTTGCACCAGACGAAGATGTACGAGAACTTCATATACAAGAAGCAGTTTGATGTATACGACAAATACTACAAACTGCTGCGAAAAGCCGACAAGAGCTGCCTCAGCATTGCCGACCGCATAGCAATAGCATTGCCGCCAAGCATTGCCTACTACCCTATCGCACACAGGAAAAACAAATAAAACATATTAAAACATCTACTATAGCATGATTCTTTCAAGACTGAAAATTACGCTGCTCTCCATGGCAGCACTATTGTTGTGCTTCGCAACAGCAGATGCACAGAAGAAAAACAACGTTTCCTTGAAGAAGGCTACAGCCTGGACTGAGGCTGGAGAATGGAGAAACGGATTTGACGCAATGCCCGACAGGACGGTAAATCTGCAGGAGTTCTATTCGCAATATCATAAGAACAAAGTGCAGTGGGACGCCGCATTCAAATGGCTGGCAGACACCGACTTGCTGAATATCCCGAAGGGAAAGCTAATGATTCCGGGAACGAACATCAGAGCATCTGTAGAGGACAGCAGCAACGAACCGCTGGAGAAGCGCCGCTCGGAGTCGCACAGAAAGAAGATTGACTTCATGTATGTAGTGAAAGGAACGGAGGGTTTCTATCTGCTCGACCACAAATCATCGAAGCCTAACTGCGAATACAGCGACGAAAAGGATGTTATACGCTACGACTACGACAAGTGGCAGTCGCACTTCTTCATGTCCATGCCGAAGAGATTCATCATCTGCTTCCCTTCCGACTGGCACATCGCCAAGGTGCAGACCCCACTCGCCGACCAGTCGCTCCGCGTTATCGTGCTGAAGATTGACTATGTGGAATAAGCCATACTGCCCCAACAGGGCAATACGACCTATTCCAACCGGCATAATCATGAGCACTCATGGACGTCAGCAACAGCTCTGCCACTCGGCTCGTTCATATTCCTGAACGACTTGTCCCAGACAAGAGCCTCCGCCGGGCTGCATAAAGAATACCAACATTGCTGCAAGCAGCATCCATACTGTATCTAACGAAATACCGAGATCGGCTACACTCTTTGCTACTTCGGCAACCGACTCCGTGGCTAATAATATTGTTGTCATAATCTTATTTTTTTTAATTGTGCGTGTTGTTATTATCCGTATTATACACCTTGATTGTTTTTCAGGTGTTTCCTCTTACCTTATATTATATAATGTGAATCCGAATACCATATAACGGAAATCTTTTTACCTTAAAAGAGATACCTTATTTTTCCTGTTCCGCATTATAAAGAGCTATGTCGCCACGCTCGCCGGTACGGATTCGGATGGAATCCTCTATTGGAATGATGAAGATTCGTCCGTCACCTATCTCACCCGTACGGGCTGCACCCTGTATGGCGGCAATGGTCTTCTCTACATTTTTGTCACGGACAACAATGCTTATCAATACTCGTTCGATACTACTTGTGTCGTACATCACACCACGATAAATCCTTGCCTGACGCATCTTGCCTTCTCCTCTTACATCATAATAAGAAAACCACTCGATGTCGGCAGCAAGCAATGCCTCCTTTACATCTTCAAATCTCGTCTTGCGGATGATTGCTTCAATCTTCTTCATACTTACCTTTTTTGTTGGTTTATACTATTCTTTCTGTCTATTTGTTATCTTTCGGCTGCAAAATTACAACTATTTGATAATTAAAAATAGATAAGTTAAACTTTTTGATTACCATTCCTTCTAATTCCTTACAATTAATCAATATAAAGAAAAGTATAGTTTCACATTGTAAGTACCATTGTGTAAATTTGTTACAATTTGGCATCCCCAAGAAAATAAAACATAAAAATACCATATACATTCAATGGGATAAAGACAAATTGTTGTATTTTTGCACCTGGAAACGAACAAATAGAAACTTAACAACAATATATAGCAGAAAGATGTACAGACAGAGGATACAATTCATAAAGATGCATGGCGCAGGAAACGACTATATTTATGTTAATACCTTATTATATAATATAGAGAATCCGGAAGCTTTGGCAATCAAATGGAGCGACAGACATAAAGGTATCGGAAGCGACGGACTCGTACTTATATGCAAACCCGACACCGATGATGCCGACTACAAGATGCGGATATTCAATGCCGACGGGTCGGAAGCCATGATGTGCGGAAATGCTTCAAGGTGTATCGGAAAATACCTCTACGAAAGAAAACTGACCGACAAGACGGTTATTAGACTTGAAACATTGTCGGGTATTAAGATTCTAAACCTGCACCTCTCTGACGATGCAAAAAGTGTGGAAAGCGTCACCGTTGACATGCTGGAACCAAAGCTCGTAAACCCGGAACAATACAACAAGCCAGAAAACGAAACACTGACAGCAGACGACAGGACTTTTGAAGGAACATTCGTATGCATAGGCAATCCTCATTTCGTAATCTTCGTTGATGACGTCAAAACTCTCGATATAGAGAAATACGGAAGGATTCTTGAAAGGGACAGATGCTTTCCGGAAAGATGCAACATAGAATTCGCACAGCCTCTTAAAGACGGAACTATAAGGACAAGGGTCTGGGAAAGAGGCAGCGGAATAACAATGGCTTGCGGCACAGGAGCTTGCGCAACGGCTGCTGCCGTGACGGAAAGAAACGGAAGGACAAGCCGTATTAAGATGGACGGAGGAGAACTGGACATCGAATGGAAGGAAAACGACAACCACGTCTACATGACGGGACCGGCAACCATTGTTTTTGACGGAGAAATAGAAATTTAACAACAATAAAAGAGAAACAAGAATATGGCATTATTAAACGAACATTATCTAAAGCTTCAGAAAAGCTATCTCTTTGCCGACATTGCAAAGAAAGTGAATGCTTACAAGATATCGCACCCGAAGTCGAAGGTTATCAGCCTGGGCATCGGTGACGTGACACAACCTCTTGCTCCTGCCGTAATCGAGGCTATGCATAAAGCTGTGGACGACATGGCACACAAGGAGACTTTCCACGGATATGGTCCAGAGCAGGGATATCTCTGGCTCAGAGAGGCTATTGTAAAGAATGACTTCTTGCCACGCAAGATTCATATCGACCCAAGCGAGGTGTTCGTTAACGACGGAGCAAAAAGCGATACTGGAAACATCGGAGAACTCGTGAGATGGGACAACAGCATCGGAGTGACCGACCCTATATATCCTGTATATATCGACTCTAACGTGATGTGCGGAAGGGCAGGAGTACTCGAAAACGGAAAATGGAGCAACGTGACATACATGCCGTGTACGGAAAGCAACAACTTTGTTCCTCAGATTCCAGACCACCGCGTAGACATGATTTATCTGTGCTACCCCAACAACCCTACAGGAACGGTCATAACAAAAGAGGAACTTAAGAAATGGGTGGCTTACGCATTAAAGAATGACACTCTGATTCTGTATGACGCAGCATACGAAGCATATATAACGGAACCCGACATTCCTCATTCTATATACGAGATAAAGGGCGCAAAGAAGGTGGCTATAGAATTCCACAGTTATTCAAAGACTGCCGGATTCACCGGCATACGTTGTGGATACACCGTAATACCAAAGGAGCTTACAGCCGTTACCATCGACGGAAAAGAACGACTGCCGCTGAACCCCTTCTGGGACAGACGACAGTGTACCAAGTTCAACGGAACAAGCTATATCAGCCAACGTGCCGCCGAGGCTATATACACTCCAGAAGGAAAAGAACAGACAAAAGCCACAATCGACTACTATATGGGCAACGCAAAACTGATGTACAATGCATTGAAGAGACTCGGCTTCAGAGTGTACGGAGGAGTTAACGCACCTTATCTCTGGGTGAAGACACCTGACGGAGTGGACAGCTGGAAATTCTTCGAACAGCTACTTTACGGAGCACAGATAGTATGTACACCGGGAGTGGGATTCGGGCCAAGCGGCGAAGGATACGTCAGATTTACATCCTTCGGCAACCGCGAAGACTGCGAAGAGGCGATGAAAAGAATCGAGCTGTGGATAAAAGGATAACGGCAAGATCCTCCTGACTGCCCACAAACAGACACAAACACAGTATTAACATATAAAAGGCAGCCACGTCATACGAGAAAGCCAACGGGTTTGCAGTGACATACAAGAGAGAAACGAACAAAATCGAAAGATATAAATGTCGGCAACGTCAAAAAGACAAATAAAACAATGAATATTATGACAAAAGGTATGCCGAAACTGAAAAAAGCATTACCTTTGCAGCAAAATCAAAAAAAACATTCAAACATATAAAAGCTTTAAACAATGGCAAATTTAAGATTTCAGGTTGTTGAAGAGGCGTTCAAGAAACGCCCTGTTGAAGTTATTGCACCAGTTGAGCGTCCTTCCGAGTATTTCGGAAAGTATGTCTTCAACCGTGCCAAGATGTACAAATATCTGCCTGCAGATGTCTATGACAAGCTTATTGCCGTTATTGACAATGGCGCAGCATTGGACCGCTCTATAGCAAATGCTGTGGCTAACGGAATGAAACAGTGGGCTGAGGAAAACGGTGTGACACACTACACTCACTGGTTCCAGCCGCTTACAGGAGGAACAGCAGAGAAGCATGATGCCTTTATCGAGCACGACGGCAAGGGAGGAATGATTGAGGAATTCTCCGGCAAGCTGCTCGTACAGCAGGAGCCTGACGCAAGTTCTTTCCCAAGCGGTGGTATCAGAAATACTTTCGAGGCTCGCGGATATTCAGCATGGGACCCTACATCGCCTGTCTTCATCATCGACGATACGCTTTGTATCCCTACAATCTTTATCTCATATACAGGTGAGGCTCTTGACTACAAAGCACCGCTGCTGCGCGCTATTCATGCTGTAAACGTGGCAGCAACCAACGTTTGCCATTATTTTGACCCGAATGTAAAGAAGGTGACATCAAACCTCGGATGGGAGCAGGAATACTTCCTCGTTGACGCTGACCTATACAGCGCACGTCCTGACCTGATGCTTACAGGCAGAACACTGATGGGACACGACTCTGCTAAGAACCAGCAGATGGATGACCACTACTTCGGAACTATTCCTGATAGAGTACAGGCTTTCATGAAGGATCTTGAGATTCAGGCTCTTGAACTCTCCATCCCTTGCAAGACACGCCACAACGAGGTTGCGCCTAACCAGTTTGAAATCGCTCCTATCTTTGAAGAGACAAACCTTGCTGTTGACCACAACATGCTTCTTATGTCTCTCATGAAGAAGGTGGCACGTAAACACGGATTCATAGTATTGCTTCACGAGAAGCCTTTCGCTGGCATCAACGGTAGCGGAAAGCACAACAACTGGAGTCTCTCTACCGACACTGGCGTTCTGCTCCATGCTCCTGGCAAGACTCCGGAAGCCAACCTGCGCTTCGTGACATTCATCGTAGAGACTCTGATGGGTGTTTATCGTCACAACGGCCTCATCAAGGCTTCTATCATGAGTGCTACAAATGCTCATCGTCTTGGAGCCAACGAGGCACCTCCAGCAATCATCTCTTCATTCCTTGGCAAGCAGCTCTCAGAGCTTCTCGACCATATAGAGACGAGCGACAACGAGGATGTATTCAAAATGGCTGGCAAACAGGGCATGAAGATGGACATACCGGAAATTCCAGAGTTGCTTATCGATAATACCGACCGTAACCGTACTTCTCCATTTGCATTCACAGGAAACCGTTTCGAGTTCCGTGCCGTTGGTTCTGAGGCAAACTGCGCTTCTGCAATGATCGCCTTGAACTCTGCCGTTGCTGAAGCTTTGGTTGACTTCAAGGCTCGTGTTGATGCCCGCATCGAGAGGGGCGAGGATAAGGTTAAGGCTATCATCGACATACTTCGCGAGGACATCAAGACCTGCAAGCCTATCCGCTTTGACGGAAACGGATACTCTGACGAATGGGGTGAAGAGGCAAAGAAGCGCGGTCTGGACTGCGAGACAAGTTGCCCGGTAATCTTCGACAACTACCTGAGCGACTCTTCTGTTGAGATGTTCACAAAGCTTGGCGTCATGACACAGAAGGAGCTTGCTGCCCGCAACGAAGTAAAATGGGAGACATATACAAAGAAGATTCAGATTGAGGCACGTGTAATGGGCGACCTCACAATGAACCACATCATCCCTGTAGCTACCCACTATCAGAGTATGCTGCTGAAGAATGTCGAGAACATGCGCGCCGTCTTCCCTGCTGAGAAGGCTGACAAGCTTAGCTCAAGCAACATCAAGATTATCGAGGACATCGCAGAGCGTACACAGATTATCGAGAAGGGTGTAGAAGACCTCGTTAATGCACGCAAGGTGGCAAACAAGATTGACGACGAGCGTGAGAAGGCTATTGCCTACCACGATACCGTAGCTCCAAAGATGGAGGAGATTCGTTATCATATCGACAAGCTGGAACTCACAGTTAGCGACGAACTTTGGACTCTTCCTAAGTACCGCGAACTGTTGTTCATAAGATAAAATAGTACAATCTATTTCTTTTATTGGTTGTTTAAGTTGAGGGCTGCGAGGTTGTGAAATCAAGCAGTCCTTTTATTTTTTATACCTCACACTTATAAACCCTGATACAAACAAGAGGGACAATGACCGGTTTTTAATTGCAACGGATAAGGATTTTCCTTAAAAAGTTTGTATTTCTCATCAGAAGTGATTAATTTTGCACTCACTTTAACAAAGTGACATCATCATTCGGGATGTAGCGCAGTTGGTTAGCGTACACGTCTGGGGGGCGTGTGGTCGCTGGTTCGAGTCCAGTCATCCCGACAAAAGCGAGGCAGTTACACATTGTAGCTGCCTCGCTTTTTTATTCCTTTTCCGTCTTCCTAATACCAATCATCCGGCTTTCACTTCCCGTATCTGCTTCAGAATACGGTTCATCCTATGCAGGTTCTGAACATAGTTCACTATACCGAGTGTCCCTCCTATAACGCCACCGATAATGCCATCATAGACAACACCTTCCACAAACTCCGACTCCTTTCCCTTAGTAACGAAATAGAAGAACGTACCAAGCCAGAACACGAGGAACGGAATTGCATAGAAGAACCAATAAATGCCGAATCTCTTGTAGCGCACAATCTTCAGCGCCACATCCGTAAGGTTGCCGTTCATCAAATCCCCCGAAGCATAATGCAAAAGAGAATATACCGAGGCTGCCAAAGCCGAAAGCAGGAACAACACCGTAACAGCAACAAACCACAACGGCAAACCCAACATAGGCAGCACATACCACATCATCGGCAGCGCCAGCACTTCAAAGACTATTGAGAACTTCATATCATTGCGCATCCGGTTGTAGTCGCTCTTCATCGCCTTTCGCATCATCTTGCCATTGACGATCGACTGCTCCTTAAGCATAGACTTCAGCTCTACCATCTGCGAACGCATCTGTTCCAAATCCGACAGACTATTATTTTCATTCATTGCTTTATGAGTATTAATCGTTAGACATTTTTTTCAATTGCTCTCTAATACGTACAAGACGAACAGAGACATTGGATGTTGAAATACCAAGAATCTGCCCTATCTCATCATAGCTGATGTCTTCAAGCCACAATAGGATTATGGCACGGTCAAACGGCTGCAGCTTGCTAATGCGCTTATGCAGCATATCCACCTGTGCCGTCCTGTTGTCTGAAGAATCAAACGGGTCTATATCCATGGTCAGCCTCACCGTAGGTCTGCTCTTCTTCTTTCTTCCTAAAGAGATACAGGTATTCAGCGCAACCCTGTATATCCACCCCTTGACATTACCGTCAGGCTTCATCTGCGACAAACCCTTCCATAGGTTTATCAGCGACTCCTGATACAGGTCAGCCACCTCATCCTGGTCTTTCGAGAACATATAGCAGACAGTATATATCGTGTCTTTATTCTCGCGGATAAGCCGTTCAAAATCATTCTTCTTTACGTCCATCACATTTCATTTTCAAGAAACCTTTCATCTTATATACGCAAAACCACACCGTATAACTACATGAATTATAATATTTTTCCTCTAAAGCGAGAAAAAGGGGTAAGTCTGCATCCAAAGCGAGACCGTACCCCCTAAATCTTTTCTTATATGACCAGTACATTATATATATAATGCCATCTATCAATTGTCCTACAAGAACTCCTCACCTTCGCTCATCTGAACCTCATTGATGTATTTCCTCACGAGAGCCGAGGAGTCTTCCTTCTTGCACACCAACAGCACATTACCCTTTTCCGCCACGATATATCCGTCGAGATTGTTCAACACGGCAATATGGTCGTCAGGCAGTTTCACTATGTTGCCCCGACAGTTGTCCAGCATCACACGCTTGCTCAACACCACGTTGTCGCCCTCGCCCTTGCTCATCGTCTCATACATCGAATGCCAAGTGCCAAGGTCAGCCCAACCGAAAGAGCACCTCATGACATACACATTGTCACTCTTCTCCAATATACCATAATCGATGGAGAGATTAGGATACACGGAATAATGCTCCTCTATGCATTTCACTTCCTTCTCCAAAGTATACTCCACCTCCTCGGCATCTAT
Organism: uncultured Prevotella sp.; assembly: GCA_900548745.1. Lineage (GTDB taxonomy): Bacteria > Bacteroidota > Bacteroidia > Bacteroidales > Bacteroidaceae > Prevotella. The sequence continues at coordinate 969 of URLQ01000049.1, read as the reverse complement.
CATCCGCAATACAGGAGGGAATATTTTCTTCAGACACTCTCTCAGATAGTCGCATCTTGCAAGAAACAGACCCGTATTCCAATAGAACTCTCCGCTCTGCATAAACACCTTGGCAAACTCACGCTCCGGTTTCTCCGTAAAGCTTTTCACCTTATATATATTACCGCCGTCAGACTGCTCCTCCCCCATCTGTATATATCCATAACCGGGTTCCGGACGTGTCGGCTTCACTCCCATCGTAAGCAGTCCGTCGTTCATTCCGACCCAGTCCAAACCAGCCTGTATGTCTTTTTCGAAATTCCCCTCCTCCATAATCATCTGGTCGGAAGGCACCACAACAAGTCTTGCATCCTTGTTCCTGTGCAACACCCTGCATGTGGCCCAAGCCACGCTGGGTGCCGTATTTCTGTTTACGGGCTCACCCAATATATTAGCCTTTGGAACCTGCGGAAGCTGCTCCGCCACGATACTCACGAAATCACGGTTTGTGGCGATAAGGATATTTTCGGGACTAACAATTTTTGTCATCCTTTCATAAGTCTGCTGAAGAAGTGTCTTCCCCACAGAGAAGAAATCAAGAAACTGCTTTGGCATATTCTCTCTGCTCACGGGCCAAAGCCTCTTACCCTTACCCCCGGCAAGAATCAAGCAGAAGTTGTTGTCATTAAATTTTTCCATCTTAAATCCGTATCAGATTAATATTATCACAAAGTGTATTTAAAAGCGTCCTGTCTTTTCCGCCTTGGCAATAAGCTCTGAACGTTTCTATATATAATAGCGCACGAAGTTACTTTTTATTGTGTACAAAACCAAGAAATTAAGCTTTTTTCTCTATTGTAATAATCTTGAAGAAAAGTTTTTTGCCATAATGTTTGTCCATTACAAAAAAAGTATTACCTTTGCACCGCATTTAAGCCCAGATGGCGGAATCGGTAGACGCGCTGGTCTCAAACACCAGTGGGGCAACCC
>URLQ01000048.1 GCA_900548745.1 uncultured Prevotella sp. | reverse complement strand
TCGGCAGTTTTCATCTCTATTATGTGGAAGTCTATGTCGGGGTTCTCCCTTTCGAGCTTCGTAAAGAAGCGCGGCAGCAGATACGGAGCTATGGTAGGCAGTATGCCTATCTTGAAGGTGCCCGCCAGCGAGTGCTCCTCCTCGGCGATAATCTCCTTAATCTTGTTAGCGCGCGCGATAACCCTCCATGCCTGTTCCACCACAAGCTTTCCGATGGCGGTCGGTGTGACCTGCTGCGAGGAGCGTTCGAAAATCTTCACTCCCAGTTCCTTCTCCAGCTTCTGTATCATGGCGCTCAGCGTAGGTTGCGTCACGCCGCACGATTCCGCCGCCTTGGCAAAGTGTCTCAGCCGATACACAGCCACGATATATTCCATTTGTTGTAGTGTCATAATCTCATCTACTTTTGTGTGTATATGTTTTTTTTGCCTGCGAGAGGAAAATCCTCCCCCGTGCAGATGCAAAAATACAAAAAATATGCCGACATTGTTCCGTTGCGACAGAAATAATTTCGACCGTACAGGTAGAAATGTTTTTTGTGAAATAATTTGTCATTCTGTCAGAATTTGGCGTAACTATTTGGCTTGTAAGGATATAGCCGAGTGATAGATTTGCTTATATTTACAATATCTGTCACTAATCTGTCATTAGTTGGGCTTTATGCTGAATTGGTCTGCTGTCGTTTGTTGTTTGCAAATATGGGGTGGCAAAAAAGGATACTACTTTTGAGTAATTAGAATAGGACTTAGGGGTAATAAGGATGCTACTTATTGGTTAAAAACCATGGGGTTATCATGCCCATCTCCCTTGTTTATGATGCCCATCTCCCTTGTTTACGATGCCCATCTCCCTTGTTTACGATTCTATTTTGCGTGTTTGATGCCTGATTCGCGCATTTTCGAGCTTACTTTTCTCTATGTGGTGAATGTTTGATATGCTTGGCTGATGGGCGTCGGGCTATCTATAGTGCTGAGTGTCTGAGAGTTATGTGGTTAGGTGAGCATCGTGGTCTGACGGAAAATGACAGATTGTACTTTAAGTAAAACTTTTGTCAGCTACTGTATATTATTAAACTATAGATGGTTATAATAAGCGAATGACAGAATGACAGATATTTTCCAGAAAAAAATTTTTGCTGATAAATTTTAAGCGGCTCTGCGTTTATTTCATTGTAGCATTTTCATTTGTTCGTACCTTTGCACCATAATTTTAGCCATACAGTATTCCATAGCCATCTCCTGCAGGCTGAATGGAGTCATTCTGTTTGAATACATCTGCGACGTCATAGAAAAGACCGTTGAACGGCCGCAAAATACCCCACTGGAAAAATACAGGGACTTACTCCCTGAGCGATGGAAAAAACAGTAACAGCTTTCTGTGCAAAGTCACAAATTGACAAGGCACTCACAATGAATGATAGTATTGTTTTTTTCATAACCATATAATGTAATAACCTTAAATTAGCAGACTTATAATTTTACAAGAAAGCAAGTCATTGGATAACAAAAAACAAAGAACGCTTGTAAATGATTAAACATCAAATATATAACTGTAGTTAAGCGGAAAATATCGCATCACTGGTATTTCTCTACTTTCTTATACTTCTCCCACGCCATGATGATTCCTGTCACTCCCGAATAGCTCTTCATTCCACCCTCCACCTGGTTGCCCTCAAGATATAGGTTGTAAATGAAGTTCTGTTTCTTGTCGATAATGGGGCTATGAAGCGATAGCCAGTATTCGCGGTCGGTTTGGGCGAGACGAATTATTTCGGGATTTATACGTCCTATGTAAGTGTCGTACTCCCTTTCGTCGAGCAGTTCGTGGGCGTTGCGCAGCATGTAGAACAGAATGTTGTAGTAGCCACTGAAGCGCACAGCTCTATCGGCAGATGCGGTGCATACTAAGTAGCTATAGAAATTAGCCTCGCCCTCGTTGGCTATACCGAGCATGTGGGCATATTCGTGGGCGTAGATTGCAGGATACTCATGCCGGCGGATGTCGGCGTTGAGTGTGAACTCGCAGAAGAATGGTGCCATGCTGCCCGTCACGCCAGCCATACTGCTAAGTCGTGAGAAAAGCATCGTCTTGGCGTGGGCATTGGAGTTGAATGGGCGGTTGATGCCCATATCCTTCAATTGTCTGTAGCCTTGCAATGTGCTCTGCCATGCGCATTGCTTTATGTCGTTGGGGATAGCCTTAGTATATGTGGCGTTGAGGCTGTCGGCATAGTCGTTGGCAAAATGCAGAAAATCGTCGGTTGCCACTTCCACGGGCGGCATGCCTATGCGTTGATAAACGTCCTGCTGGGAGTAGTTGATCCCCCAAGCGGCATAAAACCATACATACACCCATATCAGATATTCTGCAACCAGGCATAATGTCTTTTTCTTTCCCCTTTTCTTATAGGCTATGCTGTAGATAGGGTAGGCTATAACCCAGAGTATGCTCATGGCGATGAAGAAATCGCCCAAGGCAAAGGGCACGATGCCCGAAACCGACGACAGACATACGCCTATCTTGGGGTATATGCAGAAGGTGTAGGCATCGCCCAGTCCAGGCAGCATCTTGAACGATGTGACTATGGCGAAAAGCACCATCAGCGCAATATGACGCGGGCGTGGCTTGAATCTTATATTCAATATTTTCATTGTTCTGTTGCTTTGAGTTGCAAAGTTATACAATATACCTTATACCTTAAATTAGCAGACTTGTAATTTTTGCAAGAAAGCAAGTCATTGGATGACAATAAATTATCCAATGCTTGCATATGTCAGGAAATTTACTTATCTTAGTGCTGCTAAAAACTCAAATAAAGAATATCTGACATATGGCAAAGGTAATTATAAAACCTGAGAAGATCACTCCTTTCGGAGGAATTTATTACGTAAGCAGGGCTTTCTATGCGCTTTCACTTGACAAAGTCATCAACGGCACTCTTGGTGTTCGCAGCTCCACCTACAACGGCTACCAGTGGGACGAGGTAATGTCAGCCATGTCTGACGTGTTCCTCCGTGGCGGTGACTGTTATCGTGCAGATATGCGTATGCACACGATGAAAATCCAAATATTTTACGGAAATACTTTGTCTGCTAATTTAAGTAAAAGTAAAAAAAAACAGTTCGTATGTAATAAAACGCAGACATTATCGTTAGTATAATGAAAGTAATAATAATTATAAATTAATGCCTATGAAACATTTTACTTTTGAAGAGGCCCAACCGGCCAAGAAAACTCTTGACCTGATACGCACAATAGCGTATACATACCGGGTTATGAACCTGAATGGTAAGACGAAAGCTTATTGCTTGAACTAAAAAATCAAAAACAGTAGAAGAAACAAAAGAAACTATTATTCACAGGATGGCTACAATGGTATCTCCATCATTACTTTCTGCGGACTTCCTTAATCTGCAGAGTGATGTGGAAATGATAAACAGAAGTGAAGCGGACTGGCTTCATCTGGATGTGATGGACGGAAGCTTCGTGCCGAATATCTCTTTCGGCTTCCCGGTAATCGATGCAGTTGCAAAGGCTTGCACGAAACCGCTTGACGTGCATTTTATGATAGAACACCCGGAGCGCTATATCCAGCGCACGGCAAAGACGGGCGCGATGATGATGAACGTGCATTATGAGGCGTGTCTGCATCTGCATCGCACGGTACAGGAGATTCACGATGCGGGAATGAAGGCAGGCGTCACGCTGAACCCTTCCACGCCGGTCTGTCTGCTTGAGGATATCATAAACGATGTCGACATGGTGTTGCTGATGAGCGTAAACCCCGGCTTCGGCGGACAGAAGTTTATAGAAGGCTCCGTTGACAAGGTGGTGCGTCTGAGGGAGCTGATAGAGAGGAAAAACTCCAAGGCTCTGATTGAGGTTGACGGCGGCGTGCAGGCTGAAACCGCTCCGCGGCTTGTGGCTGCGGGTACGGATGTGCTCGTGAGCGGAAGCTATGTGTTCAAGGCTGCCGACCCTGTCGCCACGATAAAGAGGCTCAAGGAACTTTAGACGGAAGAACAGATATGGTGTAAGGAAAAGCTGGATGTTTCTTTTCAGTATTGCACTTCGAGCGACATCTTGCTTTTCTTTGCCATTCTTCTGAGGTTCAGTATGGCATAGCGCATGCGTCCGAGGGCTGTGTTGATGCTGACGCCTGTCGTTTCAGCGATTTCCTTGAACGACATCTCCTGGTAGAAGCGCATGAACACGATTTCGCGCTGGGTCGGCGGCAGAAGGTTCATCATCTTCTTTACGTCCCTGAGCACCTGCTCGTTGATGTATCTGTCTTCGATGTTGTAGTCGAGACAGTTGTTGCTGTTAATGTTCGAGAGGTCATTATCTTCCGTTGCCTCCACAATGTTCTGCGCCCGGTTGTCGCGGTACCAGTCCATTATTACGTTGTGGGCTATGCGCATTATCCATGCCGAGAATTTGCCTGAGTCGACATATTTCCTTTCCTGCAGCTTCGTGATTACTTTCACGAAGGTCTCCTGGAATATGTCGTTTGCCAAATCCTGGTCGTGTACGACAAAGAGAATGTATGAAAACAACTTCGATTGATTGCGTGACAATAACAAATCGAAAGCCTGATTGTTTCCGTTTACGTATGACAATGCCAACTGCTCGTTGGTCATTTCATTTAATCTTATCATTTCAATTCAATTTTTTTGTGAAGTAAATGATGTTTCTATAGGCTTTGAATTTTTATTTGTTATTATCTGTTTTTCCTGTATTCTGCTTCTGCCGATCCTGTCTGTCGGCATGATTGCGGATGCAAATATATATATAAATGTTTGTTTGAGCAAATTTTTGTCTTTATATTGTTATTTTTCTCCCGTTTCTTTGTTTATTGGAAAAAAAGATATACATTTGCAGCCGAATAAAGGTGTGCAGAAATGCGCTTAATAGGGAATGGAGTGAGAATCTCCGACTGTCCCGCAGCTGTAAACCCCTTTATGTTCTTTTGCGGAAGAGCCACTGCCCGTTATTTTTTCGGATATTTGGGTGGGAAGGTGCATAAAGAACGGGGTGAAGTCAGAATACCTGCCTTTAGAGTGGTACGAAGCGGAATCTCCTCGATGTAAGGGGTGGAAGCAAATTATGTGGAATATATGGATTCTCGTGTGGAATATGGATGGATGTCTTGTAGGACGTCTTCTTCGTGTTTTTTATTCCGTCGGCTTTATGTATGTTTCCATTTGCCTGCCCCTGGATACTTGATTTTCGCTTTCTGTCGTGGCGGTTATGGAATCATACGTGTATTATTATATAAGTTTTTGGATGAGATGGCGTTGCCGTGAGGTAACGCCATTTTGGGTTGTGTGTATATGGTGTGTGAAGAGGCCTGTTTCAGTCGTGCATGGCGGTCTATTTCAGCCATTCGTAGTCCAGCAGCTCTTTCATTCCGGGCAGTTTGAGGTATGTCGTCTTGTATCCGCAGATTGAGATTTTCTTGTTGTACAGTTCCGGATTGTCTTTCAGGTTGAGTTCTTTCCTGTATTCGGAGCCGCTTTTCAGCTGTATCGTCATGACGTGTTTCTTGTCCGTTTCGTTTTTCTTGTCGGAGAGCAGGATGGATGTAGCGTAGTCGAAGGGGCTGGAGAATTGGAACTTGTATCCGTCGGTTGATGTGGCGCAGCCTACGATATATCCGTCCACCCATATGGCTTCGCCGTTCAGGCTGTTGTTGATGAAGTATGTCACGTTTACGTGCTCTCCGTCGCTCCATTCCTCGTAGTCGGCGTTGTCGTTCTTGTTGTCCTTGTCGTCGTTAGCCCATCCTCCGTTGTCATCTTTGTCTTCCTTGTTGCTCTTGTCGTCTTTGTCTTCCTTGTTGTTTTCTGTCTTGTCGGGGGTGTCCGTGTCCAGTTCGGATGACTTTTCGCATGCGAGACAGACGAGTGAGACGAAGATGAGCGTGATAATTTCTTTGTAATGTTTCATAGTGTAGGGATATGTGGTTTTGATTGCCATGTTGTTGAAATGCAAAAGAGGTTGGCGCAGGATGCTACCAACCTCATGCGATTTCGTAAATGGCGAAATCATAAATAAGTTGCCGCAAATATAAACTTTTGTTATGACTTATGCAAGAAATATCCTGTAAAAGTGTTTTTTTTAACATTTCCCTTTGTCAAGGTAACTACTCAGCACTCCACAGCATGAGTTATGTGCCGGAAATTGCAAATAATCCTTATTTTTTACATCGGTTTGCCGAATATATATATAATTATGTGTATCTTTGCCGACGTTTTCATTATGTATGGAATTTATTCCGGAAAAGCCTGTGCCATGAAAGATATATGGAACGAAAGGCGTTCCGTGGGCTTATGAAAAAACTAATAACAAATAACAAATTAAAATTTATGAAAAAGCTAAATGCACTTTTACTGTTGTGTCTGCTTTTCCCTCTTGGTCTTATGGCATCCGTGTGGGACACGGAATACAAGCAAGTGGAGCAGAGCATCAGAGAGCCGAAGTTTCCTAACCGCACGTTCAGCATTACCAAGTATGGTGCGTCGTTGAAGAACACGGCGGCAAAGAACCAGAAGGCGATAAACAAAGCCATTGAAGCCTGCTCGAAGGCAGGTGGCGGTAAGGTCGTCGTGCCTGCCGGAACATGGAAGACGGGAGCTATCCGTCTGCGCAGCCATGTGAACCTGGTAATAGAAAAGGGAGCCACACTCTTCTTTGAGTTTGACAGAGCCCTTTATCCGCTCGTTGAAACCCGTTGGGAGGGACTCGACTGCATAAACTACTCTCCGCTCATCTATGCCTTCAAGGAGACAGACGTGGCGATAACGGGAGAGGGCGTGATTGACGGAAACGGTTCCGACGAAACATGGTGGCTCATGAGCGGCAAGACTCCAAAGAGCCGCGACATAGAGGTGAAGGAGAAACAGCAGAATCCTGGCGGACGTGCCGACCTGCTGAAGTATGCCGAGGACGGCGTGCCGGTAGAGAAGCGCGTGTTCGGTCCGTGGAAGGGACTTCGTCCGCAGACCGTAAACCTCAACCAATGTGACGGTATCCTCATCGAGGGCGTGAAGATGATACGTTCCCCGTTCTGGGTTATGCACCCGCTGCTGAGCAAGAACATCACGGTACGCAGAGTACATGTGGAGAACCACGGTCCTAACGGCGACGGATGCGATCCTGAGTCATGCGAGAATGTGCTTATCGAAAACTGTATCTTCGATACCGGCGACGACTGTATAGCCATCAAGAGCGGACGAAACGAAGATGGACGCGAGGGCGGCAAGGGTAAGTATGCCGGTCGTCCAAGCAAGAACATCATCATCCGCAACTGCGACATGAAGGATGGTCATGGCGGCGTGGTGCTTGGTTCCGAGATTTCGGGCGGATGCAGCAACGTGTTTGTCGAGAACTGTACGATGGACAGTCCTGACCTCGACCGCGTGCTCCGCATCAAGACAAACTCTTGCCGTGGAGGCGTTATAGAGAATGTGTATTTCCGCAACGTTACGGTAGGCCAATGTGGAGAGACCGTGTTGAAAATCAATACCAACTACGAACCGAAGGAAATCGGCCGCCGTGGATTCTATCCTACGGTAAGGAACGTATATATGGAGAACGTGACATGCCAGAAGAGCAAGTACGGCGTGATGATTGTAGGCTTCGACAACCTCAACACTATCCACAACATAAATCTGAAGAACTGTACATTCAACGGCGTCTATGGCAAGCCGGTCTACATAACAGGCCAGACAGACCAGCCAAACTATGAGAACCTGAAGATAAACGGTTCGCAGATTCTTTCAAAGGCTCCATACCAGACCTACAGTCAATGGATGGCCATGTCGGAGATAAAGCGCAACCCGGACCCATGCTGTCTTGACTTCGCGAAGAAGCCGAAGTGGGGATACGTTACGGGCATAGAGCTGGAGTCGCTTCTCGATGCCTACCATGCGTGCAAAGACGAGAGCATCATCAGTTATCTCAAGCAATATCCTGCAAAGATGATTGACGAGAAGGGCAACATAACAGGTTATGACTACAACGCCTTCAATCTCGACAACACACGTCCGGCACGCTTCCTGCTCCGCATGAACCAGCTCTTTCCTGAGAAGAAAAACGAGCTGGCTCTAAAGACAATCTTCAAGCAGCTTGAGAAGCAGCCTCGCACAACCGACGGAGTATGGTGGCACAAGGCTATATATGCCTACCAGGTGTGGCTCGACGGAGTATATATGGGACATCCTTTCTATACGATGGCTGCTCCCGTGCTGAAGGGAGAGAAGAAGGCGGAAAAGTATTATGACGATACATTCGCACAAATCTCAAAGACCTACAACCGTACTTTCGACAAGAAGACAGGACTGTGGAAGCATGCATGGGATGAGACAGGAGACATGTTCTGGGCTAACAAGGAGACTGGACTCTCAGAGCACACATGGGCACGCGCCCAGGGATGGTTCGCCATGGCGATACTTGAGGTGTTGGACGCTATGCCGGAGAACTACAAGAACCGTGCTGCCCTCATAGAGATGCTCAACGACGTGATGACCAAAACCGTGAAATATCAGGACAAGAAGACCGGATTATGGTATGACGTGATGGATGTGAACGACAGCCGCAACTATCTTGAGGCTACGGCATCTTCGATGTTTACATACGTATTGCTCAAGGGCTCACGTCTCGGATATTTCGACGCCAAGCTAAAGGAGGCTGGTATAAAGGGATACAAGGGTATTCTGGACAACTTCATAAAGGTAAACGACGACAAGACTATCTCCCTGACACGTTGCTGCGAGGTGTCAGGCCTTGGTCCGGGCATGAGCGCAAAGGTTCTGAAGGCAGCTCCGAAGGTAAAGGAGAACAAGCGTCGCGACGGATCATTCGAGTATTATATTAGTGAGCCGATACGCGACAACGACGGCAAGGGCGTTGGCCCGTTCATCTGGGCGTCGCTCGAGATGGAGAAGATGGGATATGATGTGGAGAAACTGAACAAGTAATATTGCTTGCACATCTCCTTTATGGTCATGTGCATCTCCTTTATGGTCATGCACATAATATGTCTTGTAAGTTAAAACTTGCAAAACTTATATGAATAATTGGTAGAAAATAGAGTAAAAATTGGCATAAGGATTAAACCTTGTGCCTTTTTTTTGTTCTATTAATTAATAAGGTGTAACTTTGCACCCGATAATGTAATATCTTTACATCTGACAAGTCTTGTCTTTGTACCACGATAAGTTTTTATCCTCGTACCCGATAAGTCTTATCTTCAAAAATGTAAAGTAAATAGTATAGAAAATCTATTAGAAACAAATATGAAGAAGTTATATTCAACAATCTTTGCACTTGCCCTGGCATCAGGAGCGATGGCGCAGAACGAAGTGCCGGCATTCCCGGGAGCGGAAGGCTTTGCACGCTATGCCACCACAGGCGGACGTGGCGCAGACGGCAAGACAACTGTCTACCATGTGACAAACCTCAACGACAGCGGAGCTGGCTCCCTGCGCGAAGCCTTGAAAAAGGCAGGACCGAAGACCATCGTCTTCGACGTGAGCGGATATATAGACCTGAAGTCAAACCTGCAGGTTACTTCCAATACTACGATTGCCGGACAGACAGCTCCGGGCAACGGAATAACGCTACGCTATTATACCGTGGAGTTTACAAAGTGCGACAACGTCATAGTACGTTTTCTCCGCTTCCGACGTTCGCAGGTGAAGAACGTGAACGATGGCGCAGACACGGCTTGGGGAAGAGAGCACAAGAACATCATCATCGACCATTGCTCCATGTCATGGAGTATCGACGAGCTTGCATCTTTCTATGACAACCGAGACTTCACCCTCCAATGGTGTATGCTTGCCGAGGGCTTGAACGCAGGACACGAGAAGGGCGACCATAGCTATGGAGGCATCTGGGGTGGCAAGCCGGCATCGTTCCATCATAACTTCCTGGCACACGTGCAGAACCGTGCTCCACGCTTCAACGGCGCACGTTACAACTGGACTGGCTATGACCGTACGAAGTATGCCAACTCCATCCAGGCCGAGCGCGTGGACTTCCGCAACTGCGTCATGTACAACTGGGGCTCAGGCAACGGGTGCTACGGCGGTCCGGGCGGCGGATATATAAACATGATAAACAACTACTACAAGGCTGGTCCGGGCACGAAGAACAAGAAACGCGTGACACAAATATCATTCTCCGACGCTTCAAACGGCGGAGACAATCCGTTCCCCAACTATTCAAGCCGCTATTACATCAGCGGAAACTACGTTACGGCAGCTGGATCTGCTGCCGAAAACTACGACTGGAAGGGTGTTATCTACGACAAGAAAAATATCATCAACGGCGAATACTACATGCAGGATGCCAAGCATTATTACGGCGAGGACCAGACTTACGTGAAGGATGCCAACGGCGTAGACTGCATAAAGATAAAGCTCGACGCTCCTGTTGAGGCAGGCGACGTGACGACACATACGGCGCAGACTGCCTATGAGAAGGTGCTTGCTTACGGAGGAGCAAGCCTATATCGCGATGCCGCAGACGTAAGATACGTGGAGGAGGCGACAAACGGCACGACAACCTACAACGCCTCTCATGCAAAGGTGGCAGGAATAATCGACGTCATCAACGACCCTTCGTCTGATACGCAGGATGCAAAAACGGCAAGCTTCCCGGAACTCACAAGCGAGAGCCGTGCTGCCGACTACGATTCTGACAAGGACGGAATACCGGACGCATGGGAAATTGCCAACGGCTTGAACCCTAACGATGCGAGCGACGCCCAGCTCAAGACCCTCGACACGGAGAAAGGATGGTACACAAACCTTGAGGTTTACCTCAACTCTATCGTGGAGCCTATCGTAAAGGCGCAGAATGCCGATGCCATATCTTCTGTTGACGAGTATTATCCTGCCTTCAAAACGGCAGCCATCAATACTCCGATGCAGCAGTCGGAGGTGAAGACCATCGAGTATTATACCGTCAACGGCCAGAAGCTTGGTGCCCCACAGCGCGGCATAAACATCCGCAAGATGGTGATGACCAACGGACAGACGGTCTGCGACAAGGTAATAAAGGAATAAGAACAAGTGTAACATTTATTTCACAAAATCAGAAGGAAGTACGGATGAGTGCTTCCTTTTTTAGTAGATATCCGTATCTTAACCTTATTTTAACATGCCAAACATTACAACCTATGTATAAAATCTTTATCTTTGCAAAGATTATCAAAAACAATATTAAAAAATTATTGATTATGAAGAAAACTTTACTCGTATTGGTCTCATTGCTGATGACTATGGGTGCATTTGCAGATGAGGCGACATTTGACTTCACAGGTGAGTCTGCTTACGACATGAATCTGCTTAGCGGCTCGACAAGTGAGTACAACCCTGACCCTTATACATGCAAAGAGGGACAGGTTTCTCTTACTCTTAACGGCAAGACACGTTGGTGGAAAGGAAGCAAAGGAAACGAACTTCGTTTCTATAAGGGCTCAAGCATGAACGTGGCAGCTCCGAAGGGAGAAGTGGTGACAAGTATCGTGTTCGAGACTAAGGCTGGCAAGAGCTTCGAGTCTGCTGTAGGTACTTACAACAACGGTACATGGACTGGCGCCTTGAATTCTGTAGACATTACATGCAACATTTCAGAAAAGAATGCAGCCATCTCCAAGATAACCGTTACGTATCAGAAGTCTGACGCTCCGGTAAAGAAGAACCCTGAGCTTGCTTTCAGCGAGACAGAGGCAACAGCAACTCTTGGTGTGGCTTTCACGGCTCCTACTCTGACCAAGGCAACAACAGCTGACGTCGTTTTTACTTCAAGCAACGAGGCTGTAGCTACGGTAGATGCCGTGTCGGGTTATGTTAACGTTCTGGCAGAAGGTCAGACTGAGATTACAGCAAGCGCTCCTGAAAACGACAAGTATTCTGCTGGTTCTGCCAAGTACACTCTTAAGGTCGTAAAGCCTGCGTTGGAAGAGGTGACAGAACCTTACACGGAGACTTTTGAGAGCAACCTCGGTTCGTTTACTATCGACAACGTATCTCTCGGCGAGGGTCTTACATACGTTTGGAAGATCGACGAGAACTACAAGTGTGCAAAGGCTTCCGCTTATATTCAGAAGAATGTAGCTTCAGAGAGCTGGCTTGTTTCTCCATGGATTAATATCTCATGTGCAGAAGTTATACGTAATCTCTATTTCGATCACGCCGTTTCTAAGTATTTCGGCGATAAGGAAACAGAGGCTACCGTATGGATCAAAGTAAAGGACGGCGACTGGACACAGCTTACAGGTGTCAACTATCCGGCTATTCCGGATGGCAAGAGCTTCTCTCCATTCGAGACTCAGACCATCAGCCTTGCTGGATATGAGGGCAAGACTGTAAAGATAGGCTTCAAGTATGTAAGCTCTAATAAGGCTGCCGGTACATGGGAAATCCGCAATTTCATCGTTGCTACAAGCCCAGAGGCAAGCATTAAGGACGTTACAGCCGAGAAGTTCAACGCCAACGCTCCTGTCTACAACCTTGCTGGTCAGCGTGTGGGCAAGGACGCCAAGGGCATCCTTATCCAGAATGGCAAGAAGTTCGTAAAGTAAAGCGTCAGCAATACTGAAACACTTATACCAAGGCATCTTCACCTTTTTTTGCGTGAGGATGCCTTTTCTGTTTCATGCCGCTTTTCCGTTGCTTTTCTTTTCTTTCTTGAGAGGATAGGCAAATGCTTTGGGAAAACGTATTATGTGCTACTAAATAATTATTCAAAGTTGCTGAATTATTATTCAGCTTAGCTAAATTTGAGGGACTTTCTGCATTTTGAGTGATGGTGCTTTTTATGATTTTTTTGTGTAAAAACCATGGTCAAGAAACAGTCCCCAAACAACTTCAAATAGAAAGTTACCGAATTTCTATGAGAAAGTTACGTAATTTCTATGAGAAAGTTACGTAATTTCTATGAGAAAGTTACCGAATTTCTAAAAGAGGACAATTTGTTGTCTTTCGGAATATGAACTCGTACTTATCAATAGAACCGTAGAATGAGTCTGAATAATTATACGGTTGTGCTTAATTGTTTATCCTGATGGCTTTCTCAGAAATAAATGGAATTTTATTGTTGTGTGACTTGACATCTTCTTCATATAATAAGGATTTATATATATAATAAGAGGTAAGAAGGTTATAAAATGATTGTGATAAGGTGTGCTTGTGATAAAAATATAGATAAAACAATAAAAAAATAATGAATTGTTTGTTGATTAGCAAATAATGTGTATATTTGCAGCATAAGTTAATATTGTAGCAGAAAAAAGCGAATAAAATGACAAAGAACGTATTTACAGCATGGTGGTGGCGCTACTCAAGATTCAAGAAGTCGTGAGCCACGTAGCCTATGCGTAAATATAAGAATTAAAAGAGAAAGCAATTAGGTCTGTCGTACTTACGGCAGACCTTTTTGTTTTTTCCGTTTCGAGAACAAATCTCCATGAAGAGCGCCGACTCAAGACTCTCGCTGCGCCGTTATATTAGTGAAATAGACATGATTCTAAAGGAAAGGGTTGCAAAATGAAAAGAAAACATTATCTTTGTAAGTTTATAGAGAAAACATCGTTGTCAGAGGCGGTAGCAATAGAGCCTGTAGCGAGCTTGTCGCTGCTGATAAACGGAATAAATTATTAACCGAAAAATTTCAGACTGTATGATAATAAAAGTATGCGGAATGCGTGAGCCGGAAAACGTGAGAGATGTGGAGAACCTTGGTGTAGACATGATAGGTTTCGTCTTCTGTGCCGACAGCGAGCGTTATGTGAGCATGGTTTCTTCAAACGCCGGCATAATACCCGACTATGCCTACGGCAGGCAGAACGGTGATGAGGCTCCAGCCTGTGGGGCCGTGCAGGAGTCGAAGCCGCACAGGGTGGGAGTGTTTGTCGACGACATGCCTCAGAACATCGTGACGCGCATCTACAACTACAATCTCGACTATGTGCAGCTGCACGGCAGCGAGACGGCGGTGATGATAGACAATCTTCGCCGTACCGTAGACCCTGACATCCGTCCGGGACTGAAAATCATAAAAGCGCTCAGCATCCGCAGCGAGCAGGACGTGAAGCGATGGCGCGAGTATGAGGGCCACGCCGATATGCTGCTTTTCGACACCAAGGGCTGCAAGGCAGGCGGCAACGGAGAGCATTTCGACTGGACCCTTCTTGACGTCTACCACGGCAACATCCCGTTCCTCCTGAGTGGCGGAATCTCCGTGGACGACGCCGACAGCATAAGGGCCATCCGCCATCCTATGTTTGCCGGAGTAGACCTCAACAGCAGGTTTGAAGTGAGACCCGGCTTAAAGGATGTCGCCCTGTTAAGGGAGTTTATAAGAAAGTTGGAATAATGCATCATGATATATACTCAGGTTTTGCATTTATAGTATATATATACTCAGGTTTGCATGCATTAAAACATGCGGAACCTGACTAATACAGCAAACAATACATGAACAAGATAACAAGTATGTTTCTCCACCGCAATGGAGAAAAAGGGGGACTATTATCCCTGTATTTCTGTGCAGGCAGCACCTCGGCAGACGACACTTCGCGCATAATCCTCACGCTGCAGCGTCGTGGCATCCACTCTTACCGACGACGAGCACCGCTGGAACATACGCCGCGGCATACGCCATTGTCTTCGCGGCGACGTGTTTCAGATTGTGCTTTCGCGCCGCTTCGTGCAGAAGTATGAGGGCGATGACTTCCAGCTGTACCGCTCCCTGCGAAGCATCAACCCCTCGCCCTATCTTTTCTATTTCGACTTCGGCGGCTTCCGCCTCATAGGCAGCAGCCCGGAGACCCACTGCCGCATACAGGAAGGCAGGGCATACATCGACCCTATTGCCGGCACGGCGCGGCGCACCCAAGGTGAGGGCCATGCAGCTGATAAGCCAGTATGAGCCCCATTGCCGCGGAGCCTATGGCTGATGCGTAGGCTATATAGGCATGGACGGCAGTCTAAACCAGGCCATAATCATCCGCACCTTCGTAAGCCGCAACGGCGAACTGTGGTTCCAGGCTGGCGGAGGCATCGTGGCAAAGAGTGACGTGGAATATGAACTTCAGGAAGTAAACAACAAGCTCGGGGCCTTGAGAGCTGCAATAGAGAAGGCCGCAAAATTATGAAAATAGCCATTATAGACAATTACGACAGTTTTACTTATAATCTCGTGCATCTCGTGGAAGAGCTTGGAGTGGAGGTGGCGGTCATGCGCAACGATCAGTTCCAGCTCCCCGACCTTGCCCAATTCGACAAGCTTCTGCTCAGTCCCGGACCGGGCATTCCCTCCGAGGCGGGTCTTCTGCCCGGGGTCATCAGGGAGTATGCCGCGCGAAAGTCCATCCTCGGCGTCTGCCTCGGTCATCAGGCCATTGCCGAAGTGTTCGGTGCACGGCTTGAGAACCTTTCCGACGTGTTCCACGGCATAGCCACTCCGTGCCGCGTGCTGCAGGCCGACAGGCTCTACAGCGGTCTGCCCGGTGAGTTCGTAGTGGGCAGATACCACAGTTGGGTGGTGAGCCACGATGCCTTCCCCTCCTGTCTGCAGATTACGGCGGAGAGCAACGACGGCGAGATTATGTCTATCCGCCACAGGGAGTATGACGTGTGCGGCATACAGTATCATCCCGAAAGCATTCTCACGCCCCTGGGGAAAGACATAATAGGCAACTGGCTGAACAGTTAGCCTAAGCCCCCTCTTTACCCCACAAAAAACGGCATGATGACCGGTTGTGGGGGGGAAGCGCATACCCATGATTCTTGAAAAGCACACACACGAAAGAGACCGGCAACAGAAGGACCTCGTTTTATTTTGAAATCCTCCGTTGCCGGTCTCGTCATGTATAAATTATTTTCTGTTGTCGTCGTAGTCTTATTCCACCACCACCTTCTTCGTCTTTCCGTCGGCGCAGATCACGTAGATGCCTGGCTTCAGGGTCTTCAGGCTTCCAGCCATCTTCGTGCCGTTGATGCTGTAGATGGCTGCGCTGCCCTTGGCTGCAGCTTCGGTGCCGCTGATGCCGTTCTTCTGCGTGTCGTTGTTCTTCACGATGGTGCTCACGTAGACGTAGTCGTAGCTTCCTGCCAGTGGTCCCACTTGTGCGAGGTAGTTCTTGTCGACTGTAAACTTCCACACCACGGAGTTCGGCGTCTCCGTATCCAGGTTGTACTTGTTTACGCCGATCCGTGCTTCGATGGCGGTGTCGTATTTGCTTGCCATCTCGTTTTTTTTGTCTTCTCGTCTGCTTGCCACCTCGTTTTAGCCAAGGTCGGTTGTTTCAGCGTTTCGGTTATATTTCAGTATTACAGTTCCAGTCATCACAGTATCACAGTTATTTCAGTTTCGTTTAGTGAAGTTGTTTTTTTCTGTCTGATTATCAAGGAGTTGTTTTTGTTAACATAGTGTTGTGCTTTTCTTAACTATTTTTATGTCTTGCCGAACCTGATTTTTTTGATTCTTCCAAAATTTATCCTATCTTTGCTGTAGACAAGTAGACACTTCTACCCGACACTCACACAAATAACACGAGAACACCACCTCAAGTCTAATGAAAAGCAAAGTCTAATGAAAAGCTCAAGTCTGATGATAAAAAAAGAAAGTGACATTTGGAAAGATAAAACGGAACGATAGTTAAAGTAAGGATGGGATTTCCTGAAAACGCTGATTGGATAGGTCTGCTGCTCTGCAATTATTTTATGCACACGAAGCGCAATGTGTGCAAAGACGGGGAAGAAAAGTCTTCCGGTTTATAGAAAATTAAACTTTATGTGGATAAAAAAGAGTGATAATTTGAATTTTTTAGCTAATTTGTTTGCCCGAATAATAAAATTTTGTAATTTTGCAGAGGATAATTCTAAGGAACATTCAGTAGTGAGAAGATTAGTATTCATATTGTTTAGCATGGTGTTTGTGCTCCAGTCGTGCGAGTTCAAGCTTAAGCCCTTTGACATTACGGAGGGTGAGCACCAGCGTGTGGAGGTGTCTCGCTACGACCGTCTTGAAAGCCAGTATCTGACGACGAGCGACTTTTCCGCCCTTCAGCAGATGAACACCGACTATCCGATGGAGACGCGCACGCTCATCGAAGACGTGCTGAAGCTTGGCGAAGTGGACGATCCGGAGATAAACAGGAAGTTCCTCTCGTTCTATCAGGACTCCGTCTTGCAGACGCTCATCTCCGACGCAGAGTCGAAGTATGCTAACATCGACGACATCAACGCCTCGCTCAATGCGGCGTTCGACAATCTGAAGAGGCTGCTGCCGGGGATGGTTATACCCACCGTGTATATGCAGATCGGCGCATTGGATCAGAGTATTATAATAGGTAACGGCACGATAGGAATCTCCATCGACAAATATCTCGGCGAGGACTATCCGCTGTACAGGAAGTATTATCCCGAGTCGCAGCGCAAGAGCATGAACAGGCAGAACATCGTGCCCGACGCCCTCTGCTTCTATCTGATGAGCCTTTATCCGATGCACGATTTTGAAAAGCGTCCGCAGATGGAGCGCGACCTGCATGTGGGCAAGATAATGTGGCTCACGAACAAGGCGATGGAGAGGAATTTCTTCAACACGAAGTATGTCGACGTGGTGGAGAAGTACTACCGCAGCAACCCGTCGTCGGACATGCACGAGTTCATGTGCAGCGACAATTATCAGCAGCTGCACAAGACGTGCTGCAACAGCGCTATGCGCCATTGAACAGGCTCCCCTGGCGGATGTTCCGCTCGCGCAGGTAATTGTTGAGCCTGTTGGTAAACTCATAATTCTTCAACCCCCAGTCCGGTGCCAGCAGCAGCCCCTTGGGCGACTGCGAGACGAATCTCTCTATCACTATATCCTTGCGTAGATGCTGTATGTATTCCCCGATGGTACGTATGTATTCGTCGACGGAAAACACATGGAAGGGCTTCGCCGCATATTCCTCAGCCAGCCTGGTGCCGCGGATGATCTGCAGCTGGTGGATTTTCAGGATGTCGAGCTTCGTCAGGGAG
>URLQ01000047.1 GCA_900548745.1 uncultured Prevotella sp. | reverse complement strand
GCCGCACGGACAAGATGATTGCCGTTGGAGAGAAAGCCAAGATGATGTATGAGAAAACTCATGACAACATACGTACTATCCGTCCTTTGCGCGACGGAGTGATTGCAGACTTCACAGCTTGCGAACAGATGATGAGAGGACTTATCAAGATGGTCCACACTGGCAGCCGCCTTTTCTCACCTTCACTTCGTATGGTAATTGGCGTACCGTCTGGCTCTACTGAGGTTGAACTCCGCGCCGTACGCGATTCTGCAGAGCATGCTGACGGCCGTGACGTTTATCTTATCTTTGAGCCTATGGCAGCAGCTATAGGTATCGGTATCGATGTAGAGGCACCGGAAGGAAACATGATTGTTGACATCGGTGGAGGTAGTACAGAGATTGCAGTCATCTCTCTCGGCGGTATCGTATCAAATAACTCTATACGTACAGCAGGTGATGACCTTACAGCTGACATTCAGGACTACATGAGCCGCCAGCACAATGTGAAGGTCAGCGAGCGTATGGCTGAGCGTATCAAGATTCATGTAGGTTCAGCTCTTACAGATCTTGGCGAAGAGGCACCGGAAGACTATATCGTACATGGTCCGAACCGTATAACAGCATTGCCAATGGAGGTTCCGGTATGCTATCAGGAGATAGCACACTGTATCGACAAGACTATCGCCAAGATAGAGAATGCAGTGCTTTCTGCATTGGAGAACACTCCGCCAGAGCTTTATGCAGACATCGTAAAGAATGGAATCTATCTGACAGGTGGTGGTGCTTTGCTCCGCGGACTTGACAAACGTCTCACAGACAAGATAAACATCAAGTTCCACATTGCAGAAGATCCATTGCACAGCGTAGCCAAAGGTGCAGGTATAGCATTGAAGAACGTAGACAGATTCTCGTTCCTCATGAGATAACATCCTCGGAACAAAAACATAACGATTTAACTATTGGAAGCATCGTCACCACATGGATAAATGTTGGAAGACGGTGCTTCTATATTCGGAACACCATCTAAATATAACACATTCCCTAAAAGTTAATGCGTAATTTATTAGCCTTCCTGGCGAAATATAACCATTGGTTTGTATTCATATTGCTTGAAGTAATAAGCTTTGCATTGCTGTTCAGATACAACAGCTTTCAAGGCAGCGTATTCTTTTCTTCAGCAAATGCCGTGGCAGGAAAGATATATGAATACAGATCGGATGTTACAACATTCTTCAGCATGTCGCAAAACAACAAGCGACTGACCGAACGCAACCTTATGCTTGAGCAGGAGGTAAAGACGCTCTCGCAATACATTGCACGTAACAACGGTGACTCTCTTGTTCTTGATAAATATCAGAAACAAATGCTGAAAGATTTCCGTCTGATTCCAGCAAAAGTCATTTCAAGCTCTTTAGACAAGGAAGACAACCTTATAACCCTGGACAAAGGAAAAGCAGACGGAATACATGAAGATATGGGTGTAGCCTGCGGCATGGGTATCGTAGGAGTGGTATACATGGCTTCAGACCACTATTCTATCGTAATTCCCGTAATCAACAAGAACTCGAATATCAGCGTAACGATAAAGAAACGAGGATATTTCGGCTTTCTACACTGGAAGGGTGGACCGGCAGACATTGCATATATCGATGATGTTCCACGACATGCAAAATTCGCTCTCGGCGACTATGTCGTAACCAACGGTTACTCATCCATATTCCCCCCAGGAATAATGGTCGGAAAAATCCTACATGTATTCAACTCATCAGACGGATTGTCATATAGAGTGCAGCTAAGGCTGGCTACGGACTTCGGTAACCTGCGCCACGTATGCGTTATCGACAACACCCCATTGAAGGACAAGGCCATGCTTCTGAAAGCGGCACAGGACTCTCTAAGACCGAGAAATGACAATAAATAATGATTAGACAAGCAGATATATAATGAATATAGATATTTTCAAACGTTTACTCCTGTTCGTGATATTGGTACTGGCACAGGTTCTTGTGCTTAACCACATCCACCTCATGGGATGTGCCATACCACTACTATACGTCTATTTCATACTCGGCATAAACAGATTATGCCCACAATGGGCCACACTGCTATGGGGCTTCGCTTTGGGACTAAGCATTGACACCTTCTCAAACACTCCTGGACTGGCGGCATCTTCATTGACATTTGTTGCATTATTGCAACCATACATTCTGAACATGTTTATCGCCCACGACAACCAAGACGACGTCAAACCGTCTTTCAGGACTCTCGGACCGGGGAAATACATATCATACATTTCAATTTGCGTATTTATTTTCTGTCTGATGTTCTTCTCTTTAGAAGCATTCAACTTCTTCAACTGGACACAATGGATTTCAAATATTATTGGAAGTACTTTAATTACAGTAGTATTCATCATTGTTATTGAAAACGTAAGAAGAAACTAACAGTTAATCCGCAACAATAAAAGGAGAACAATAATGAGCAAGGATTTCGGATTGGAAAACAGACAATACGTCATTGGCGGTGCAGCTCTTGTAATCATCATTATATATATAATAAGGTTGTTCACCCTTCAGATAATGAGTGAAGACTACAAGAAGAACGCCGACAGTAATGCCTTCCTGAAGAAAATAGAATACCCTGCCCGTGGTGCCATTACAGACCGCCACGGGAAGCTTCTGGTTTACAACCAGCATGCCTACGACATAATGGTCATCATGAACGAAGAGCGAGGTCGTCTCGACACTACCGCCTTCTGCCAGACACTCGGCATAACGAAAGAGTATCTGATAAAAAGGATGAACGATATAAAAGACCGTTCAAAGAATCCCGGCTATTCAAGATTCACCCAACAGCTGTTCATGAGTCAGCTGACAACCGACGAGTTCAGCATCTTTCAGGAGAAGATATATAGATTCCCAGGCTTCTATGTACAGAAAAGAAGCATAAGACAGTATATGTATCCGTATGCTGCCCATGTTCTTGGTGATGTAAGCGAAGTTTCAGAATCCGACATTGAGGACGACAGCTACTATCAGCCAGGCGACTATATCGGCAAACTCGGAATAGAAAAATATTATGAGAAAGAGTTGCGAGGAACCAAAGGTGTACACATACTCCTACGCGATGCCCATGGCAGAATACAAGGAAGCTATCAGGATGGCAAACTCGACACCAAGCCTATAGCAGGAAAAGACCTTACACTTGGCATTGACATCAAGCTTCAGGCTCTCGGCGAAAGACTCATGCAAGGAAAAATAGGAAGTATCGTAGCCATCGAACCTTCAACAGGAGAAGTTCTCGCCATGGTGTCATCACCGAACTATGACCCACGACTGATGACAGGAAGACTGAGAGGAAAGATGCACAGACATCTTATGAAAGACCCCCATCGCCCGCTATTGAACCGTTCGATAATGGGACAATATCCTCCTGGTTCGACATTCAAGACCTCTCAAGGTCTGACTTTCTTGTCAGAAGGAATCATAACACCGTCAACAGCATTCCCCTGCCACCATGGATTCAGTTTCAAAGGACTACATGTAGGATGTCACGGACATGCCTCACCACTGAGCCTTGTACCGGCAATAGGCACTTCATGTAACGGATTCTTCTGCTGGGGATTATATTATATGATAGGAAACAGAAAGAAATACAAAACGGTGCAAGAAGCCATGAACACATGGCGCGACTATATGGTGAGCATGGGCTTCGGCTACAAGCTTGGCATAGACCTGCCAGGAGAGAAACGAGGACTTATCCCTAATGCGCAGTTCTACGACAATGCCTATCATGGATCATGGAACGGACTCACCATAATAAGTATATCCATCGGACAAGGTGAGGTCAACCTGACTCCATTGCAAATAGCAAACCTTGGAGCAACCATCGCCAACCGAGGCTTCTTCTACACACCACACGTGGTAAAGAACGTAAAGGGAGAACCACTCAAAGCGGAATTCAGAGAACGCCACTATACAAAAGCGACACGCAGATCGTACGACTATGTAGTGGCAGGAATGAGGAAATCAGCCCTCGACGGAACATGTAAGATGCTGTCTCGCTATGACTTCGAACCATGCGGAAAGACAGGAACGGCACAGAACCGAGGACATGACCACTCCGTCTTCATGGGCTTTGCACCAATGAACAATCCGAAGATAGCCATTGCTGTGTATGTGGAGAACGGAGGATGGGGTGCCGACTACGGTGTCCCTATTGGTGGACTGATGATGGAACAATATATTAAGGGAAAACTTTCACCAGACTCAGAACGCAAGGCGGAGGAATTCCAACATAGACATATATCTTATGGCACAAGTGACAGATAAACAGCCAAGTGTCCTCAAATCTTTGGATTGGTGGACCATCGGCATATACATAGCCCTGCTCATCTTCGGATGGATTAGCGTCTGCGGGGCAAGCTATACATACGGCGACAACGACATCTTCAGCCTTGGCGCACGATCAGGCATGCAGATTGTATGGATATGTACATCAATAGCATTGGGATTCGTACTGCTGATGTTAGACAACAGGTTCTACGACACCTTCTCATACGTAATATATGGCATATTACTCCTTCTGCTGTTTGCCACGATATTCAACCCGCATGAGATAAAGGGTTCAAGGTCGTGGCTCGTACTGGGTCCGCTAAGACTGCAACCTGCCGAATTTGCAAAGTTTGCAACAGCCCTTGCCATATCAAAGCTCATGAGTACATACGGCTTTGACATACACAGGATGAAAGACTTTGTCGCAGCCTGTGTAGTCGTGATGTTGCCAATGCTCTTTATCGTGGCACAGAAGGAAACAGGCTCCGCCTTGGTATACCTGTCATTCTTTCTTATGTTCTACCGTGAGGGAATGCCAGGTAGCATATTGTTCACAGGAGTTGCAATGGTAGTATATTTCGTAGTAGGAATACGCTATGGTGAAACCATGATATATCCGTCACCGACACCTGTAGGTCCATTTGTCGTACTTTTGCTTGTACAGGTATTCTCTGCGGGAATGGTTCGCATTTATTGCAAAAACAAGAAACAGTCGTGGCAGATAATCGGATATTCAATAGGAGCGACAGTCCTTGCCGTATTATTTTCAGAGTTTGTATTACCGTTTAATATTGTTTACGTACAGTTGATAGTCACCTTTGTTCTTGTAATATTCCTGTTGTATCAGGCTCTTTACACAAGAATGAGGAATTATTTTCTGATTCTGCTGTTCACTATCGGCTCCGTGGCATTTTTCTATTCAGCAAGCTATGTGCTGAACAACGTGATGGAACCCCACCAGAGAGTGAGAATAAATGTACTGTTAGGACTTGACGAAGACCTGAAAGGCGCCGGATATAATGTTCATCAAAGCGAGATTGCCATTGGTTCTGGCGGTCTAAGGGGCAAAGGATTCCTGAACGGCACACAGACAAAATTGAAGTTCGTGCCGGAACAGGATACCGACTTTATCTTCTGCACTGTTGGCGAAGAAGAGGGCTTCCTGGGCTCTGCAGGAGTATTACTCCTGTTTTTGGCACTCATATACCGACTTATCAAGATGGCAGAACGGCAACCGTTCCGCTTTGGAAGAGTCTACGGATACTGCGTGTTGAGCATATTCCTGTTTCATGTATTCATAAATGTCGGAATGGTACTTGGATTAACCCCCGTAATCGGTATTCCACTACCGTTCTTCAGCTATGGCGGTTCTTCTCTTTGGGGATTCACTATTCTACTGTTTATATTCCTAAGAATTGACGCAGCAAGGAATATGGACAGGACACAGTCCTAAATCAAGAGGAGAAACATTTCAAAGCCCCATCAAGAAAAGCAAATACCCGATACATTGGCTTACTATAAGCAATGTATCGGGTATTATATTTATAATATTCTGATTAATCTCTTGATATTTTGAATCCTATATCAGAGACGCCCGGCAGAATCTCTCTCTTCATATTATGCCGTATCGTTATACGGAGCGAATCCCCCTTATTCAGCATTTCCTTACGCAACGGTACAAGATACTGATAAGAACTTACGCCATCACCGAGGAAGTTACCTCTGGCATCCGTTATATGACATTTCAGAGTATCAGTCACTACCCTCCCCTTTGGAAGGATACGCTGTTCCACAATCAGACTTATACTCGTAAACGGGAAGGCATTGGTCATACGCAATCCGACGCTCTGATTATAAAGACCAGCTTCACGAAGCTTCGGCACACAGAACGTAAGCGTATCGTTTTTCTCCCATCCCGTCAAAGGAGTATGAGAATAAGAATCATAAACAGTATTGGTTGTACATGAGGCAAGACAGACCGCCATCATGAAAGCCAATCCGAGAAACATATTATATAAGGTATACCGTCGTTGCATTATCAGGCTTCCTTGTTTTCATTTTTCTTTCTGTTCTCTGTATTTTGCTGTCCGCCATTGCGAGCCGGACGTTTTCTTTGGGAATTGTTACGTGGATGCTGTTTCTGTTTACCTACATCGTCACCACTATTTGATGTGTTATTCTGTGATTTTGCAGGAGCCCCTTGCCGCTTCTGATTCGCCCCTTGAGTTCTCTCGGTTTCATTCTGCTGACGATTGCCTTGCTGCTTAGCTTGCCTGTTATCTGTCTGTTGCTTCTTGTTGCGAGACTTTCCAGGCTTCTTTTTCTTCGCTTTGTCAAAGCGGGTAAGACTTTCCCCAGCAAGCAGGTCAACCTGTTTTGTTGAAACTTTTGGAGAATCATCATCTGACAAAGAGTCTGGTTTTTCCCCTCTCTTGTTCATCTCAATAATCTCCATAGCTCTACGTCCGGAGATAGTTTCAAGATTTGCTGCAAGACGCTTGTCAGTAGAATACGTAACAAGCCCAGCCAAGATATCCATCTTAAACATGTAGTAATCACCGTCTATCGTCTGGAGCACCACCTCGCGACTTGGCAGTTTTCTACTTGCCTCAATATAGTTGTCCACCTCATAGTTCAGACAACACTTCAGCTTTGCACACATTCCAGCAAGCTTCTGAGGATTAAGAGATATATCCTGAAAGCGAGCAGCTCCTGTGCTTACCGACACGAAATTCTTCATCCATGTGGCACAGCACAGCTCCCTGCCACAAGGTCCCGTACCTCCAATACGACCTGCTTCCTGCCTTGCACCAATCTGTTTCATTTCGATACGCACATGGAAAGTATCCGCAAGCACTTTAATCAGTTGGCGGAAGTCCACTCTTTCATCTGCAATATAATAGAAAATCGCCTTGTTGCCATCACCCTGATATTCAACATCACCGATTTTCATCTGGAGGTTAAGGTCTTTGGCAATCTGGCGGCTCTGTATCATTGTGCCGTGTTCACGACTCTTTGCCTCTTTCATTTTATCTATATCCACAGGCTTTGCAATACGATAGATACGCTTAATGTCATCCATCGATTTCAGGTTGGCTTTCTTAATCTGCAGCTTTACGAGTTTTCCCGTCAGCGTCACCACTCCGATATCATGTCCAGGACTTGCTTCCACGGCAACGATATCACCTTTCTTAAGGTCAAGTCCGTTTACATTATGGTAGTAACCCTTCCTTGTATTCTTAAACTGAACTTCCACGAGATCAGTACTTTCTGCATTTCCCGGCACATCGGCAAGCCAGTCGTATGTATTAAGCTGGCGGTCCTGTCTACCACATCCTCTGCGGCATAGTCCTCTTGAACATCCATCGCCAGTTACATATTTCATATTTTCGAAATCCATATTATATTCTTTGTTTATTATGATAAAACTTGTATATATTGAGTCTGCATCTACTTTTGTATCAACAGAACGATTGTCTTGAGAGCAATATCAAAGAACACTATCTTGGCATTAGCATTCTGCCCTATATCCCGTATTCCACGATCAAATGTCTCTGTTAACTCAACCACATTGGCTTCGTTAATGAACCTTGCGAAGTTCTTTGAGAACTCCTCTTCCTCAATGGTCATATAGTTAAGATCCGGATTCTGGAAATTATACATGAAATTCTCCCTTATCAGATGAATGAAATAATAGAGCATTCGTTTCTGTTTCTCTCGTCCATAAGTAGCGACAGCATCACTCCATTTCTTCAAATCCTTTATCTTTCTCATATATGCCAAACGCATCAGCATGATAAACATATCAAGAAAGAGTCTGTTTTCATTTCCTGAATCAAGTTCATTCAACGCTGCGAGCCAATTACCATTGGCAACACGTGCTATACGGTGCGCCACTTCCTCCGCAATGAATCTCTTGTCGACAAGAGCCTTTTCCAGTGTAGGAGTGTCTATCTTCTTTATATCAAACCGTTGGGTCCTGCTTCGTATCGTTTCCAGCAGTCGCTCCGGCTCCTCACAAACCATTATAAACACCGTCTGTGAAGGCGGTTCCTCTATAAGTTTCAGCAAGCTGTTGGCACATTCCCCGTTCATTCTTTCAGGCAGCCATATTATACATACTTTATATCCGCCCTGACTCGACTTCATGCTCAACTTACGAATCAGGGAATCGCTCTCGCCTACTCCAATCTTCGCCTGTTGGTTTCCCGCATCCATTGCCGCCAGCCACTGGTCCATACTGAAATAAGGAGAATTCACAACCATCTGATTCCATTCCTTTGCAAAGTCATCGCTTTCCATCTTATGGTCAGTGCTTGTTCCTGCAGGTCTGATTACAGGATACGAGAACAGAAGATCCGGATGAGCCAATTTTGCAAGCATAGCCTCAGCATTGCGTTTCTTGTCGGCTGTAAGTTCCGGAAGAACCTTTACAGCCTCCGACTGCAACGGGTCACTGCCGTCTCTTTCTCCCAAGAGGAAAGAGGCGAAGGCTATGGCAAGTGCCATCTTGCCACATCCCATAGGTCCACAAAGCAACATAGCATGTGGCACACGCTGTTCTGCCACAAGTTTCATAAACTGCTGCTTTGCTTCTTCCTGTCCAATAACTTCGTTGAATCCCATTCCCGTATAGCTTATTGCCTATTTCTTCAATTTTGCAAACTTACTAAAAATTCTTGACTTATCTTTCTTCTTACTCAAAAAAAAAACATCCACATTAGGCTTTTATGGTGGATTTTTTATCAAAACAAGTGGAATATATACTATTCACGTAAAAAAGAGCTTCTTTTAGAAGCATGATTCAACAATAAGCAGTAACTTTGCTTTCAGAAAAAAAATAAATACTAACCTAATAAAACAAAACACTTGTAAATGGAACAAAATCAAAAAGGTAGCAAGTCCTACCTCATTTCAATTGTCATGGTTGCCGTATTGGGCGGATTGCTCTTCGGTTATGACACAGCTGTTATCTCTGGTGCGGAAAAGGGTGTACAGGCATTCTTCAAGAGTGCGACAGACTTCGAATACACCGACTTCATGCATGGCTTCACATCATCAAGCGCACTTATCGGATGTATCATAGGTTCTGCCCTCTCCGGTTTGTTCGCCAGCAAATTCGGTCGCAAGCGTTCCTTGATATTCGCGGGAATATGCTTCTTCCTCTCCGCATGGGGTTCCATGGAACCAGAGACCTACATCATGACTCAGGGCAAGGCCACCTGGTCTCTTCTTGTCGTATTCAACTTCTACCGCATTCTCGGAGGTATCGGAGTGGGTATGGCATCTGCCATCTGTCCGATGTATATCGGCGAGGTTGCCCCAAGCAACATCCGCGGCATGCTTGTAAGCTGGAACCAGTTTGCCATCATCTTCGGACAGCTTGTGGTATATTTCGTCAACTTCATCATCCTCGGTTCCCATGCCAACCCTCTCTATGATGCCGTAGGCAATATCGCCAACTGGGCAGACTGCCAATGGACGGTAGAGACAGGATGGAGATATATGTTCGGAAGCGAATGCGTACCGGCAGGATTGTTCACCATACTCATCTGCTTCGTACCTGAGACTCCCCGCTACCTTGTAATGATTGGTCAAGACGACAAAGCACGCCATATCCTTACACGTATCAATGGTTCACAGACTGCCAACGACATCATCAACGACATAAAGAACACCATTACGGTGAAGACCGAGAAACTGTTCTCATACGGCTTCATGTGTATCTTTGTAGGAGTAATGCTAAGTGTGTTCCAACAGGCGGTCGGCATCAACGCCGTACTCTATTATGCCCCACGCATCTTCCAGGATATGGGTATGGAGAACCCTATGGTACAGACTGTCATCATGGGTATCGTCAATATCTCATTCACCCTTGTTGCCGTGTTCACCGTTGAGAAGCTTGGCCGCAAGCCCCTTCTCATTTGGGGGTCTATCGGCATGGCGATAGGTGCTCTTGGCGTAGCCCTAACCTTCGGCAATCCTTCTCTCGGCACGATAACGATGCTCAGCATCATGGTATACAGCGCAAGCTTCATGTTCAGCTGGGGTCCTATCGCATGGGTTCTCATCGCGGAGCTGTTCCCAAACACCATCCGCGGTGCCGCTGTTGCCATAGCAGTAGCTTTCCAGTGGATATTCAACTTCATTGTCAGTTCCACCTTCGTGCCGCTGTTCAACATGCATCTCACCCCCGGTGATGACTTCGGCCACTGGTTCACCTACGGTCTGTATGGTGCCATCTGTATCATCGCCGCAGTATTCGTATGGAAGCTCGTTCCTGAAACAAAGGGCAAATCCCTTGAAGACATGAGCAAGTTATGGAGAAAGCAATAAGTAAAGCATCCTGATATCAAACGAGGAGCAAGGTCCAAACCAAACCATGCTCCTCGTTTTTTATTCAACAGATATTTTACCATAACAAAAAAGCCCAGCCTTATCGACTGAGCTTCTTGTTAAAAAGTAGCGGGACCCAGGATTGAACTGGGGACCTCATGATTATGAATCATGCGCTCTAACCAGCTGAGCTATCCCGCCATCATTTCTTTTTTGCGAGTGCAAAGGTAGTATAAAAAATTTAAATACCAAAAAAAAAACGGAAGAAAATTTCAAATACCATCATTTTTTTGTATTTTTGTCGCTGAAACATAGTAGTGTTTCATATTACGAACATACTAATGCTTGAAAATAATGAATAAAGGCAAGAAGCAAATACTCCTTGAATTTGAGCTCAATGCCAATTCTCCAAGTATTATCTGGCCGCTTATAAGCGAAGCCACAGGGTTGGAGAGATGGATGGCTGACACCGTGGAGCGCAACGGCAACAAGCTGTTGTTTACATGGGGCACCTCATGGCAGAACAAAGATGAGCGGTCTGCTACCATCCTTGAAGAGGTGAAAGACAAACTGATAAAGTTCAGATGGGACGAAGACGAAGACCCGGAAGCATATTGCGAACTAAGAATAGAAATCGGAGAAATAACCAACGATTGCGTTCTCGTGGTTACCGACTTTGCCGAACCGGACGACGTTGACAGTCTTAAAGAACTTTGGGAAGACAACATGGAAATGCTACACCAGGCTTCAGGAGTATAGAAAGAAGGACTTAACTTAACGGGACTATAGTCCACACAAGCACCTCACCATTTTCAGACAACAACATTTATACAGGAAAATGGTGACGGATAATGGTCTCCTATACCTTATTATATTAGTACCCACAAAAGCTAAGTTTCCTAATACTAAAAATAACACGTTCCACATTAAACTTTCCCTATCCGTCCGTGTCATATATATAGAACGTTCGAATGAGGAGCTCCATATAAAAATTATGTTCACATAAATAAAATAAGGAGATACAATCATGAATGCAATAACATAAAGGAAACAAGCCATACCCCCATGGACTACGTAAGCCACAAGGTTGCGCTTCACTAAAGAAAAAGACAAGAGTGCCACATGAACATCGACGACAAAGACATATACATGATGATGCGGAAGGACCAGGAAAAAGGCTTCCGCATGATAATGACAAAGTTTGGTGAGCCTATATACTGGCACATCCGCCGCCTTGTGGTTTCCCACGATGATGCTCAGGATGCGGAACAAAACACCTTCATCAAGGTATTCCGCTCATTCAACGACCTGCGAAATCCAGAAGCCCTGAACGGATGGATATACAGGATTGCCACCCACGAGGCTATGAACCTGATAGCAAAGAACAAACATCCGAGGGAACTCTTGCAGAGCATCGACAGCACTACGGCAAATGCCGCTGCCGACAGCTACATCGACTATTCCGATGTTGAAGCAGTACGTTTGCAGAAAGCTATACTCTCGCTACCGCCAAAGCAGCAGGTTGTCTTCAACCTCCGCTACTACGACGATATGGACTATTCGCACATTGCGGAGATAACAGAAACATCGCCCTCCACGGCAAAGGTGAATTACCACCTTGCCAAAGAGAAAGTGATAAAATACATGACCACTAACGATTAAAGAGATATGGAGAAAGATTTCAGACTTGAAAAGATTGGTAAAAGAATGCCTTACAGAATGCCCGAAGGCTTCATGGAAGAAATGAGGGCCAACGTCTTGCAGGGAATCCAGAGCGACAGTGTTCCTCAAAGAGCCAAAAGCCGCTTCGCCCTCGGTATCCTCTTCCGTTCTGCTGTTGCCGCCGCTGCTGCCGTCACTCTGTTCGTAATAAGCTTCAGCACCATGCAACCTAAAAAGGCTAACGGATATTCCGATGTGGAACAGGCTTTCGACAACCTCAGCTATGAAGACCAGAGCTTCATGCTGGAGACTTACAATGATGATGTCTTCATGGCATCCGCAGATTATACAAACATGTAACCAAATAGAAAAAGGAGACAAGACAATGAAAAAATTTAAATCAGTAATAATAGTCACGGTAATGCTGCTCGTCTCGCTTTGCGCCAATGCACAAAACGGCGAGAAGCGGAAAGCATCAAGAGAACAGATGATTGAGGCACAGGCAAAGCACATAGCACAGGACCTCGCCCTCGACGACAAGACCTACAACAGATTTACCGAGACTTACATAAGGTACAAAAAGGAGATGTGGGCTATTGCACCCAAGCGCTGCAAGAAGGACCGCAAGCTGAGTGAAACAGAAGAAGAAGCCGCACAGCACATGCGCCAGCGCTTTGAACAGAGTCAGAAGATGCTTGACATCCGCGATAAATACTATAAGGAGTTCAGCAAGTTCATGACCCAGAAGCAGATTGAGCTGATGTACGACAAGGAAAGGAAAATAATGCAAAGGCTCAGCCAAAGACACAAGAAGGGCCCTCACAGAAGAAAATAACCTGACATAGCAAACGACACAAGACTTTGCCGGACCTGATTATTACCCATCACAGAAATGAGACAGACAGGTTTTTGATAGTTATTATTATTTAGAATCAGTGGTACCCCGCATCTTCCAGTATTGGAAATGCGGGGTCTTTGGTTTTTATAGATATTCTCTCTTTTCCTCATCCACCGTCGCCACGAGTTTCTCCCTCCAGTCGCCGTTAAGCTTCCAGCCAAGACTTTCAAGTTTTTCTGTAGAGAACACGGCATGGCTGATAGCGGTAAACGACTTCGATTCGCTATCTGTCGGATTCTCGAACACCACCTTTTTGCCATTGCTCTCAGCTATCGTTGCAGCAAGCTCGCGTATAGTGAAGGTGGATGTATGGTCTGCCACATTATACGCGTTGCCGTTCTCTCCTTTCAATAATATATACAACAGTCCCACGGCACAGTCTACCACATAACACCAGGAGCGCATCTGCAAGCCGTCGCTCTTCATCACGATATCCTCACCACGCAGCACGTTGCGTATAAACTGACAGAACACCCGGTTGTCGCTTTCCGTGAAATGAGGCCCGTAAGTATGGCACGGCCGGGCTATCACCACATCCGCCCCATATTCTTCAGAGTATGACACACACAGCGTTTCGGCAGCACGCTTTGACGAGGGATAACACGACCTTACCTTTGCACAGTCTACATATCCGCTGTCTGTCTCGCTGAACACTCTCTTGTCCTCACCATATATCTCGCCCGTAGAAACATACAGCATGCGGCGCATACCATGCGACAGTCCATATTCCATAAGATTTGAAACGCCATACACATTTGCCTTTATCACCTCTACAGGATTGTTCTTGAAAAACACCGGACTGGCATTGCTTGCCGCATGGACGACATAATGGAAAGGGATTTCCGACTGCAATGGCTCTGAGACATCATACTTGAAGAAATGGAATGTCTCCTCATCGGCAAATGCAGCAAAGCGTCGCCTTGCCCTCTGCTCGTTTCTGCCAGCGGCATATACATGGTAGGTATGCCGCCTGCCCATCAGTATCTCCACGAGGCATCCTCCGATAAGTCCGGTGGCACCGGTCACAAGAATGTTGCACCCCTCAAGTTTCTCCCACGGCAGAGCCGCCTGCCCTGCCCTGAGGATATCTTCTGAATATGTCGCCATATAAGTATTGTTCTATTTAAGCCATGTTTCTTTTTCTATATGCATCAGAGCCTTCAGTATCTCAAGGTCCTCAACTGTGGTCACCTTGATGTTCTTTTCCGACCCTGGCACGATATGCATCTCTCTGCCACCAAGCTCAGCCATCAGCGTGCAGGAGGCTACAGAATTGGTGATGCCCTTCTGCTTTGCCTCTTCGTGTGCCGCTATAAGATTGCGCAGGCGGAAGGTCTGAGGTGTTTGTGTCCTGATGAGCTTGTCTCTCGGAATACTGGTATTCGTGGAAAATCCGTCCTCGCTCTCCAGTATTGCCTCACGGCATTTAATGCCTGTTATGGCATAACCGTACTTCTTGCATATTGCTATATTTGAGGAAATGATGTCCTGCGAGAGCAACGGACGCACGGCATCATGCACCAACACGAGGTCTTCGTCGTCGATGCCTGCTTCCTTCAGTCCGTAGATTCCGTTGTGGATAGACTCCTGTCCGTTGTTTCCGCCGTTGAATATCCATTTCAGCTTGGTGACGGAAAACTGGTTGGCATACGACTGCAACACCGTCTGCCATCCGTCAAGACACACCACGGCGATGCCGTCTATGTCGGGATGACGCTGGAAGGCGAGCAGCGTGTGTATGATTATCGGACAGTTGTCCACGTGCATAAACTGTTTCGGTATGTCCTGTCCCATTCTGTTGCCAGAGCCTCCGGCTATTATAAGAGCGTAATTCATAGTTGTATCTTTGTTTTTTATTATTAGCTATTGAATAACGGCAGCCATCATATCCTGAAGTCCACCTTCTTCCTTATCTCCTCTCTCGTCTCCTTTTTATGTATGTTCAGGTATGCCCTGTTGTGCTTCTCTATGCGCTGCTCCACTGGCGGGAACTGCATATAGTCGTTGAAGAAATGCCTCAGATACTCATCATAGCACTCCGGAAGCAGCACAGTAGTATCTTCAAACGGAAACTCCTTCCCCTTGCCGAGCCACGACTTCGGGAACACCTCCCGATGACCATACGAACCTGTATACACCTGCACGTTCTTAGCCTTGTCGTAGTCATACAGATGGCTCAGCCTGTCCATCTGCCTTATCAGATGGCGGCGCAGGGCAGAGCGGCAGAAGAAAGCAAGGGTCTTTATGGCGAAGCGTCCCCACTCCTCCTTCTTCTTTAGCAGCGAGAGATACTCGCCAAAGGTATTATGTGTGGAAACGGCGTTCAGACGGTTGATAATCTTGGTATAACGGTCCTTCAGCCGCCTTGCCTTTGCCACATCGTCATCGGTGGCATCGAGAGGGAAGATATCCACATACAGACCGATGACACACGGTATCTGCCTGTCCTCTATGAGCGTTGTGTTCCGGTTCGATATCTTTGAGAAGTAGAGCGGATAGGTCTCATCGTCATACGGGGTGATGATTTCATATTTCCCGAAGTCCACAGTCTTGGCAATCTCCAGTAGACGGTCGTAGTCGGGACGCGGCATGATGACGTCAATATCATCATCCCACGGAATGATACCATGGTGGCGCACCGCTCCGATAGCCGTGCCCGCACAGCAATAATACGTCAGCCCATTATCCTTGCATATCTTCATGAATGCCTTCAATATGTCGAGTATCGTGGCATTCCATTCTTTCTTTATATCCTTTATATCCATCATTATTGCAATAATACAAAGACAAAGGTAGTGTAAATTATGGCTCATACAAAAAGAAACCATATTTTTATTTCGCCTCTTGCCATGATAATTGTAAATTTGCAGTGCATTTTAAGAAATACAAATGGAATCATTAAAGGAAAAGACGGCAAAAGGACTATTCTGGGGAGCCATGAACAGTGGCACCATGCAGATACTGAACCTAATCTTCGGCATCGTGCTTGCGAAGCAACTGACGCCGGGTGACTACGGCATAGTGGGCGTACTGACAATATTCTCGCTCATAGCCGGCAACCTGCAGAGCAGTGGTTTCACGCAGGGACTGACAAACATCAAACACCCGACCAGCAACGACTATAACGCCGTGTTCTGGTTCAACGTCATTGTCAGCGCCGTAATATACGTCATTCTCTTCTTCTGCGCACCTCTCATAGCATGGTATTTTCATTCGCCGGTGCTCACCACGCTGTCGCGCTTCGTATTTCTCGGCTTCTTCATCTCGGCATTCGGCATCGCCCACAACGCATACATGTTCAAGAACATAATGGCGAGGGAGCGCACCATAACGGGATTCGTATCTCTCGTACTGTCGGGTCTCTGCGGCATCACGCTGGCTTGCAACGGCATGGCTTACTGGAGCCTGGCATGGCAGTCGATACTCTTTGTATTGATACAGAACATCTGCCGCTATTATTATACCTACGACAAGTGGCACCCCTCGCTGCACATCGACTTCAGTCCTATCCGGAAGATGTTCTCCTTCAGCGTGAAGATTCTCATCACCTCTATCATAAACACCATCAACAGCAACGTGCTGACATTCATCATCGGACATAAGTTCCCGATGGCAGCGGTGGGAAACTTCACGCAAGCCAACAAATGGAACACGATGGCATACAGCACCATCTCGGGCACTATAGAGCAGGTGGCACAGCCCGTGCTGGCACAAATCACCGACGACAACGAGCGCGAGAAGCGCGTGTTCCGTAAGCTGATGCGCTTCACGGCGTTCTTCTCCTTCCCTGCCCTCTTCGGCTTATCGCTCGTATCGCAGGAGTTTATCCTTCTCACCATCGGCGAGAAATGGGCTGAGTGTATACCCATGCTTCAGGTGCTGTGTATCGGCGGTGCCTTCTTCGCCTTCAACACGATGTATCAGCAGCTGGCGATAAGCAGCGGACGGTCGGACATCTACATGTGGTGTAACATAGTGCAGATTATCCTGCAGATAGCTCTCATCCTCGTTTCGTGCAACTACGGCATCTTCACCATGGTCATCGCCTACACCGTGTTCAGCATCCTCTGGCTCGGAGTATGGCAGTGGCAGGCGCACCGCATCATTGGGCTTCGTCTGCGCGACGCTCTTTCCGACACGATGCCTTTCATGCTCTCTGCCGCAGCGGTCATGGTGGCAACGTATTTCATCACGCTGCCGATAAGGAATCTATGGTTGCTGTTTCCTCTCCGCATAATCATTGCCTCCGCATTATACTTTGCTATAATGAAGATTGCCAATGCTGAGATTCTGAATGAGTGCATCCGGTTTGTCAGAAAGAAATAACCACCCTCCGTATTCCTATGGGAATGGATGTCGGCTACGCTGTCATCAACGTTTGTTTGGATACTTCTAATGATTGATCTGGATACTTCTAATGATTGGTCTGGATACTTCTAACGCACGGTCAGGATACCCCAAACCGAGCGTTTCGATACTTCTTTTTTCTCAGAAATCATACTCTCTTACAGACAGCCCCAAATTGCAAGAAAAAGAAAGTTACGTAATTTCTCATAGAAAGTTACCGACTTTCTCATGGAAAGTTACGTAATTTCTCATCGTAAGTCACCGACTTTCTAAAATTGACGATATTTGGAACCGGCGGAATATGATAAAAATATAGTATGATTTCATACGGAAAATCCGTTTCCATCATACTATAAGACTATTGTCATTTATGTAATGATATTTCTTCTGTTTCCGTCTTCTTACTCCTTGCTCAAGCGCTGATAACGCTTCTGGCATACTGTTTTATAGTCGTAGCCGAAGCCGTGGCGACAGAGTTTCACGAAGTTATAGCGGAGGGTGAACCTTAGTTTTGCCCACCAAGTGGCTTTCCGGTCACTGCGATACAGGCACGGCTCCATGTTCACGCAATAAATGTCGGCAAGGGTGTCAAAGGCTGAAAAGCTCTTTGGCTTGCCTCGGAACAGCC
>URLQ01000046.1 GCA_900548745.1 uncultured Prevotella sp. | reverse complement strand
GGTTGTTGCCATAGCCACCCTGCTGAGGACGCTGCTGATAACCACCACGGTTGTTGCCATAGCCACCCTGCTGGGGACGCTGCTGATAGCCGCCTTGCTCGCCATCCTGATTATAACGTGGACGATAGCCGCCCTGCTGTGGGCGCTGCTGATAGCCACCACGGTTGCCGTAGCTGTTCTGACGTGGCTGATAGCCGCCCTGCTCTCCACTGTTGTAACGTGGACGGTAGCCGCCTTGACGCTGCTGACCGCCTTCCGGCTGCAAACCAGAACCGAAGCCTTCCGGACGGAATCCTCCTCCTTCATTGTCGTAGTTACGGTTTGTGCTGTAGGCACGCTGTGCATTTATCCTCGGGCGCTGAGGGCGTCCTGCACTACGGTAGCCTCCCTGATAATCATTCGAACGATAGCCCTCACGGCCACCTTCGTTACTCTGTGCGGATGTGTTTTCCGACTTGTTCTCAAAATCTTCTGTCATAATTATTAATAGTTGTTTGTTAATACTATGGCCTCACGGCCACGATAAAATTGTTATATATAATGATTATTATATTCTGCTTTATTTATGTTTTTCAGATTCCGGTGTATGAATGTGGTGTTATCGCCATAAGCTCAGCCTTTACAGCATCGCTGACGTTGAGTTCCTTTATGAACTCATGTATCGTCTCCTCCGTCATCTTCTTGTTTGTACGTGTAAGTGCCTTCAGTGCCTCGTATGGATGAGGATATGCCTCACGACGAAGTATCGTCTGGATAGCCTCAGCCACGACAGCCCATGTGTTGTCGAGGTCGGCGCTTATCTTGTCCTCGTTGAGGATCAGCTTGTGCAAGCCCTTCAGAGTGCTCTGGATTGCTATCATGCTATGACCCAACGGCACTCCAACGTTACGGAGAACTGTAGAGTCGGTAAGGTCGCGCTGCAGACGACTTACAGGGAGCTTCTGTGCGAGGAACTGAAGAACGGCATTCGCCATACCCATATTACCCTCACTGTTCTCGAAGTCGATAGGGTTCACCTTGTGAGGCATTGCACTTGAACCAACCTCACCTGCCTTGATCTTCTGCTTGAAATACTCCATTGAGATATACATCCAGAAGTCACGGTCGAGGTCGATGATGATGGTGTTGATACGGCGAAGGGCATCAAACACTGCACCGAGGCAGTCATAGTTGCTTATCTGAGTGGTATACTGCTCACGCTCAAGACCGAGCTTCTCGCTGACAAACTTGTTGCCGAACTCACGCCAGTCGTACTCAGGATAAGCTACATGGTGGGCGTTGAAGTTTCCTGTAGCGCCACCGAACTTAGCTGTCATCGGACAAGCCTTCAGCATCTCCAGCTGTTTGTTGAGACGGTAGACGAACACCATCACCTCCTTGCCAAGACGGGTTGGAGAGGCTGGCTGGCCGTGGGTCTTTGCAAGCATAGGCACATCTTTCCACTCTTCGGCATACTGCTGGAGAAGGTCGATGAGCTCCTGGAGCTGCGGGATATAAGTATCATTGAGTGCATCCTTTATAGAGAGAGGCACAGAAGTGTTGTTGATATCCTGTGAGGTGAGTCCGAAATGGATAAACTCCTTGTATTTCTCGAAGTCACCTATCTTGTCAATCTGCTCCTTGATGTAATACTCCACAGCCTTGACATCATGGTTGGTAACCTTCTCGATTTCCTTTACACGAGCAGCACCAGCCTCGTCAAACTTGCGGTAGATATCACGCAACGGCTCAAAATAAGCATGGTTGAAATCAGCAAGCTGCGGCAACGGCAACTCGCACAATGTTATAAAATACTCTATTTCCACACGTATGCGGTATTTGATAAGCGCATACTCCGAGAAATAATTTGCCAAACTTTCGGTTTTACCTCTGTAGCGGCCGTCTATCGGCGAGACGGCTGTCAATACATCCAAATTCATATATTATAATTAATACGTATTATGGCTGCAAAATTAATAAATTATATTGATTAACACATTGTTATAAGCATTTTTCTACTTTAAAAAAGTATATTAGCCATTAAAAAACGTCTAAAAGTATTATTTTCACGCTTTTGTTAGGGTGTATTAAAAAAATATTTGTACCTTTGCAACCCGAAATACGTATATGCCAACCCTTACCGTTGAATGTGCGTGGGCATCTTGACAGACGGAACAAAAGGAAGAAGAAGGGGAAAGCATAAAACAACAAAGGGACCATCTTTTCGGTACACCTTATTATATATATAGACATGAAAAGTTTAGAGTGTTTGAAGATAGACCTGAAGAGTCTGGACACAGATGCGATGAGCATTAGCTGCCAACTGAATGACGATTTCTTTCTGGCAGCGGAAAGCGACGAGGTTAAGGGCGGCAACGTGCAGCTCTCTATTTCGGCGCATAAATCCGTTTCAGGACTATACGAGATAAACTTCCATGCCGAAGGCACTGTGAAAGTGCCTTGCGACCTGTGTCTCGACGACATGGACCAGCCTGTAGAGACAGACAACAGACTGCTGGCTAAACTTGGAGAAGAATACTCAGAAGACGACGATATCGTGACAGTGGAAAAAGAGGAGGCAATCCTCGACACCTCATGGTTCGTATACGAATCCATAGCACTCAGCATCCCCATTAAGCACGAGCATGCACCTGGAAAATGCGATCCTGCGATGATAAAGGCTCTTGAAGAGCACTCAGCTACCCGAAGTAGTGATGAGGAAGAAGAGAAGGCAGTGGATCCGAGATGGAGTGAATTAGAAAAATTAAAATCAATAATTAAAGATTAAAAGAAAATGGCACATCCTAAAAGAAGACAGTCAAAGACTCGTACACTTAAAAGAAGAACTCATGATAAGGCAGTAGCTCCTACACTGGCAGTTTGCCCTAACTGTGGTGCTTACTATGTATACCACACAGTATGCGCAACATGCGGATACTACAGAGGCAAGGTTGCTATCGTTAAGGAGACTGCAGAATAAAATCAGATCATGGAGAAAATAAACGCTGTAATCACAGGTATTGGAGGATACGTTCCTGACTACGTCCTCAACAACGAGGAACTGTCGAGAATGGTTGATACCAACGACGAATGGATTATGACGCGTGTCGGTATCAAAGAGCGCCGAATCCTTACAGAAGAGGGTCTCGGCACTTCTTATATGGCACGCAAAGCGGCTAAACAACTTCTCAAGAAGACAGGGGTTGACCCAGATACTATCGACGCACTTATCGTGGCTACAAGTACGGCGGACTACAAGTTCCCGTCAACAGCCTCTATCGTGCTCGGAAAGCTTGGACTGAAAAACGCATTCGCATTCGACATGTGGTCGGCATGCTGCGGATTCCTCTATACCCTCGACACTGCCGCATCCATGATCCAGAGTGGCAAATATAAAAAGATCATCGTTATCGGAGCCGACAAGATGTCATCTGTGGTTGACTACAAAGACCGTAGCACCTGCGCTTT
The DNA here is from genome assembly GCA_900548745.1 of uncultured Prevotella sp. Taxonomy (GTDB): domain Bacteria; phylum Bacteroidota; class Bacteroidia; order Bacteroidales; family Bacteroidaceae; genus Prevotella. The sequence goes on along the minus strand of URLQ01000046.1, from coordinate 15,266 downwards.
GTTCGGCGACGGCGCTGCCGCTGTTCTTGTAGAAGCAACGACAGAGGATGTAGGTCTCAAGGATTCTTACTTCCGCACCGACGGACATGGACTCCCATTCCTGCACCTGAAAGCCGGCGGCTCGGTTTGTCCTCCTTCACACTTCACGGTTGACCACCGTCTGCACTACCTCTACCAGGAGGGACGCACAGTGTTCCGCTATGCCGTAACAAACATGAGCAACGACTGCGCACTCATTGCAGAACGCAACAACCTGAACAAGGACAACATCCGCTTTGTTGTGCCTCATCAGGCCAACATCCGAATCATAGAGGCTGTGGCAAAACGTCTCGACTTGCCGATGGACCAGGTAATGGTAAACATTGAGCACTTCGGAAACACTTCTGCCGCAACAATACCTTTGGCTCTCTGGGAATACGAAAACAAGCTGAAGAAGGGCGACAACCTTATCTTCACTGCTTTCGGAGCAGGTTTCGTACACGGCGCCTCTTACTTCAAATGGGGCTACGACGGAGACAAGTTCAGCGAAGCTAAATAAGCAAAGATTGACTCCTGCACAACAGCAGGACCATCAACCGATACCAAACAAGGCACATTCTACATGCAAGAAAAGTAGTATGTGCCTTATTCTTTTTATCTGTACATGTTACTCAGCCTATCCGCACCGGATAGACCACTTATCTTTATAAGATACAACCCATAAAAGGCTGCAACATATAGCATTTTTCTGATTGAAGGGTCAAAATCACGCATTACACCATAAAAAATTTGAAATGCGATATTTTTTACGTATATTTGCAGACTGATACAATGCCATAAGATATGGCTTTTAATAAAACAAATTCCACTCAACAAGATATAGCAAATGCATAAAGCAGGATTCGTGAACATCGTGGGAAACCCTAATGTAGGAAAATCCACACTGATGAACCAACTGGTTGGCGAACGCATAAGCATCGCCACTTTCAAGGCCCAAACCACCCGACACAGAATCATGGGTATCGTAAATACCGATGATGCGCAAATCGTATTCTCCGACACCCCAGGAGTACTGAAGCCTAACTACAAGCTGCAGGAATCCATGCTTGCCTTCTCGGAATCGGCTCTTACGGATGCCGACATCCTCCTGTATGTCACCGACGTAGTGGAGAACCCGGAGAAGAACATCGAATTTCTGGAGAAAGTGCAGAAGATGTCAATCCCCGTCATTCTGCTGATAAACAAAATAGACCAAAGCGACCAGAAGACACTGGGAACACTGGTAACGAAGTGGCACAGCCTGCTGCCAAACGCAGAAATACTGCCACTGTCGGCAAAGAACAAGTTCGGAGTAGACATACTGCTGAAACGAATAAAGGAGCTGTTGCCCGACTCCCCACCCTACTTCGACAAGGAGCAGCTGACGGACAAGCCGGCACGATTCTTTGTAACCGAAATTATCAGGGAAAAGATTCTGCTCTATTACGACAAGGAGATTCCTTATTCCGTGGAGGTGGCGGTGCAGTCGTTCAAAGAGGACGACAGGCACATCAACATACACGCCGTGATATACGTGGAGCGCGACTCCCAGAAGGGTATCATCATCGGACACCAGGGTGTGGCGCTGAAGAAGCTTGGCTCTGAAGCAAGGAAATCCCTTGAGAGATTCTTTGACAAGAAAATATATCTGGAACTTTTCGTGAAAGTGGACAAAGACTGGAGAAGCTCTAAAAGAGAACTCGACAACTTCGGATACAACCCGGAATAAGTCATCAGAATAAGGTTCTCACAGAGTACAAACACTCACAGAACACCAAGCTCTCCCAGAGCTATAATAATAAAAAAAAAAAATTAATATATGGCAAACTTAGTAGCAATAGTAGGACGACCAAATGTTGGAAAGTCAACCTTGTTCAACAGACTCACCAAGACCAGACAGGCTATCGTGAGCGACGAGGCAGGCACAACACGCGACCGCCAATACGGCAAATGCGACTGGAACGGAAAAGAATTTTCCGTAGTAGATACCGGAGGATGGGTAGTGAAATCCGACGATATCTTTGAAGAAGAAATAAGGAAACAGGTTATTATAGCAACAGAAGAGGCTGACCTCATATTGTTCCTTGTCGACATCACAACAGGTGTGACAGACTGGGACATGGACGTTGCAACGATTCTAAGAAGAACAAAGCTGCCTGTTATACTCGTAGCAAACAAGACAGACAACAACGAACTGATATACAATGCGGCAGAGTTCTACAAGCTGGGACTTGGCGACCCTATGTGTATCAGCTCTGCCACAGGAAGCGGAACCGGCGACCTGCTCGACGACGTAGTAAACAAGCTGAAGGACACCGGAGCGGAAACCATCGAAGAGGGCATTCCACGCTTTGCCGTTGTGGGAAGACCGAATGCAGGAAAGAGCAGCATCATAAACGCCTTCATCGGAGAAGACCGCAATATCGTGACAGAGATTGCCGGAACGACAAGAGACAGCATATATACCCGTTACGACAAGTTCGGATTCGACTTCTATCTTGTAGACACAGCCGGAATAAGAAGAAAGAACAAAGTGACCGAAGACCTGGAGTTCTATTCCGTGATGCGTTCAATACGTGCCATCGAGCACTCCGATGTCTGCATTCTGATGATTGATGCCACAAGAGGTATCGAAGCACAGGACATGAACATCTTCCAGCTTATACAGAAGAACAACAAGTCGCTCGTTGTGGTAGTGAACAAATGGGATCTTGTGGAGAACAAGGACCAGAAGGTGATGGACACCTTCGAAAATGCCATACGCAACAGAATGGCTCCATTTACCGACTTCCCTATCATCTTTGCTTCCGCTCTTACGAAACAGAGAATATTCCGTGTGCTTGAAACGGCAAAGGACGTGTACCTGAGCCGCAAGATAAAGATAGGCACTTCAAAACTCAACGAGGTGATGCTTCCTCTTATCGAGGCTTTCCCACCACCATCAATAAAGGGTAAATACATAAAGATCAAATACGTGTCGCAGTTGCCGAACACACAGATTCCTTCTTTCGTGTTCTACGCTAACCTGCCACAGTATATCAAAGAACCTTACAAGAGATTCCTTGAGAACAAGATCAGGTCCAACTGGAAAATCACAGGTTCTCCGATAAATATCTTTATCAGACAGAAATAATCCTGAAACCTATATTAAAGTCAGTTGACAAGTTGACGAGTTGACGAGTTGACGAGTAGACAAGTAAACAAGGAGATGAGCTTAAAGCTGAAGACATTGGTGCTTTCCATGATTGCCGCTATAGTAAACGTGGCGTGCTCATCGGAAGCACCAATTAAAAATGATGATGCTGCGGCACAGGCTGCGAAATGCTACTACGATAGTTTGAACAACGGCGGATACGAATATTTCACAGATATGTACCACCGTCAGGAGAGAATCCCCGACAGCTACCGAGAGCAACTTGTGGCTAACACCAAGATGTATCTTGACAATATAAGGAAAGAACACAAGGGGATTTCAGAGGTCAGAGTGCTGAATTGCAAAAACGACAGTCTGAACCCCACTGCAGAGGCTTACCTGCTCCTCTGTTTCGGCGACAGCACGAAAGAGGAGATTGTGGTGCCTATGGTAAAAGACAAAGACAAGTGGATGATGAGATGATGTTCCCGGACTCCATGACAATAAATGATTTTATATAATATGCTTTTACATAAAAGTCTTACAAGTTTCGGAAAATATCTTATACTGATGGGCAGGTCATTATCCCGCCCAGAACGTATACGTATGTTCATGAAACAATATATCAAGGAGATGTCTGCACTTGGAGTGGACTCCATCGGCATCGTACTGCTGATATCTTTCTTTATCGGTGCCGTTATATGTATTCAGATGAAGTTGAACATACAAAGCCCGTGGATGCCAAGATGGGTTTCGGGATATACAACGAGAGAGATTCTTCTCCTGGAGTTCTCGTCTTCCATCATGTGTCTTATCCTCGCCGGAAAGGTTGGTTCCAATATTGCCTCCGAAATCGGCACCATGAGGGTGACACAGCAGATTGATGCCCTCGATATAATGGGCGTGAACTCAGCAAGCTATCTCATCCTGCCCAAGATACTGGGGTTGATTACCATTATGCCGTTTCTCGTTATCTTCTCTTCCGCAATAGGTATCATAGGAGCGTATGCCACGGCAGTCATAGGTCACGTACTGACTCCCGGCGACCTTACCGCCGGCTTGCAGCATAACTTCAATCCGTGGTTCATGTGGATGAGTATCATAAAGAGTCTGTTTTTTGCATTTATCATAAGCAGCGTGTCGTCATATTACGGCTATACCGTTGAAGGAGGATCTGTTGAAGTAGGAAAAGCAAGTACCAATGCCGTTGTGACAAGCAGCGTGCTTATTCTATGCTCCGACGTGTTCCTGACACAGTTGCTGAGCTAAAGGAGAAGATAAAACTATGATTGAGATAAAACATCTTTGCAAGTCATTTGACGATAAAGAGGTATTGAAAGACATCAGCACCGTGTTTGAAAGCGGAAAGACCAACCTTATCATCGGACAGAGCGGAAGCGGAAAGACCGTACTGATGAAAAACCTCGTAGGACTGCTTGAACCGACAAGCGGCGAGGTGTTGTATGATGGAAGGAACTTCGTCACGATGACAAAGAAGGAAAAAGTGATGATGCGCCGCGAGATGGGAATGATATTCCAGAGTGCCGCATTGTTCGACTCTCTTTCTGTATTGGAGAACGTGATGTTCCCACTCGACATGTTTTCAAACATGAACTACAAAGAACGTATCCACCGTGCACAGGAATGTCTTGACAGAGTGAACCTCATGGATGCACAGAAGAAATTCCCTGATGAGATTTCGGGCGGTATGCAGAAACGTGTGGCTATAGCCAGGGCTATCGCTCTAAATCCACAATATCTCTTCTGCGACGAGCCTAACTCCGGTCTCGACCCCAAGACATCGCTCGTCATAGATGACCTGCTCCACGGCATTACCGAAGAATACAACATCACGACCATCATCAATACCCACGACATGAACTCCGTAATGGGTATCGGAGAGAATATCCTCTTCATCTATCAGGGCGAGAAGGAATGGCAGGGCAAAAGCGCCGACATCATGGGCTCTACAAACAAGAAGCTCACCGACTTCATCTTTGCCAGCGACCTGCTCAAGAAGATGAAGGAAACGGAAATGGAGAAGATGGGTATAAAATAGGTGAAACCCAAAGCGGCAAGGCAACAGGCAGTTGCCGATGGCTAAAATAAAGAACTGATGCAGGGGCGAAAAGCGATTCAGCCTTGCATCAGTTCTTTTTTCTATCTGATAGTATCCACTATCATTTGTTATTCCTCAATAATATTGTTATAGTTCCATGGGCCCTTGTTGTAAGCCTCCTTGCAGCCTTTCGGTACATATATATCTATTTTTCTTCCACCGAACCCAAGTCCGGACCCTTTATCTCCTCCATACTTAGGAGCAGTTTTTGACTTCATGTGCAGCTCAGTCATGTTCTCACATGACAGGAAAGCATGGTCTCCAATATAGGTAACTGATGCAGGGATAGTAAGAGTCTTGAGACCTGTTGCTTTCCATAAAGCAGACTCACCGATGTTCTTCAGCCCGTTCGGAAGTTTTAAATCCTTCAGATTCGTGCATTCCGCAAAAGTGCTGGTCCATAATTCAGTGATTCTTGTAGAAGAAAGATCCAATGATTTGAGCGATGTGCATTCATCGAAGGCATAAGCTCCCAAGGATTCTACAGAATTAGGTATCTTGAGCTCTTCCAGAGCGGTGCAATGTCTGAAACAGCCTTCACCGATATGCTTTACAGTATTCGGAATTTGCAGTGAAGTAATCCGCGTACACCATCTGAATGCATCATTCCCAATCTTTTCTATGCCATTTCCCAGTGTCACTTTCTTCAGGTTTACTGAAGCCAAGGCTTGTTCGCCAATTTCCTTAACCGACCCAGGCACATTTACAGCAGTAATTCCTTTTATCAGCATATAGTTTGAGCTGAGCTTTGTTATTCCCGACGGAACCGTCAGTTCCTTGATTTCTTTGCCCTTATATGTATATGTTACGGCTTCCGACATGATGCTTCTTCTTTTACTCATATCAATATCGTTCCATCCTTTCAGATTGGCGATGTCTGCCTTCAGGGCTTTGCTTTCCGAAAACGGGTCGTCTTCGATTTCATTCAGAGAAGACGGGAGATATACATTCTCAATGGCAGTGCAGCCCTTGAATATGGTTCCTTCCATTTTTGTGGCACTGTTCGGCAGATACACCTTTATCAGCGATACGCATCCAAAGAACATGCCGACTGGTATTGTATTGTCTTTTGTTACGAAGGTATCGTATTTTTGATTGCTCAGGTATGCCCTTCCGCCCTTTACAATCTGTGCGTCGCTCAGGTCCAGATATGCAAGAGTACCGTTTGTAGGTTTCCCTTTCTCGTCACCTCCTGCCATATCGCGGAGGAAAAGAATGTCGGTACCGTTGATTTTACCTTTAACCTTTAGGCTCGCTGTGGTATATTTCTTTGCGGCGTCAATCTTTTCCACAAGAGTGCCAGGCTCGTTCAGCGTTACCGTAAGCCCCATCTTGTCTGGTTTCACTGTCGTTTCGGTGTTATCGCCGGTATTGCCGTTTCCGTTACCGTCGTCGTCGTCGCTGTCGCCACCGCACGAAGCTACACATAAGGCCAATGCAAGGGCAAAAACATAATTATGAAATTTTCTCATTTCTGATATTATTTAAATGGTTAAATATTGCTTTTTGAATGTGTCTGTTTAATGTACGCTGTTCGTTTTGCAAATATAGCGCAAATTGATAATACCCACAATGTTTAAACATTATTTTTTTCAATCGTTTACGGAAAAAACAGAACAATCGTGAAGAGGCCGCAGAGGGTGGAAGAAATCTATGGCTGACATTTTTCGGGCAGCAACGCAATTATTTCCGCTTTTTATTTGCACATCGTTTTAATTTGTCTATCTTTGCATAATCTTATGTGAATAACAGAGATGCGCAAGCGGTTCGCCCCACGGGCGATTAAAAGGGAACCGGAGTGAGAATCCCGGACAGTCCCGCTGCTGTGTGCCGCCCCTTTTACTGAACTTGGACAAGAAGCCACTGCACTGTTGTCGGGAAGGCGTCCATGTTTCGGGCGGCGAGTCAGAAGACCTGCCATTGCGAGAAGAGAAATTCTGAATAACCTTAAATTGCACGGAATGGATTTTCTGGTCTTCAATGCTCCGAGGAGGGCGTTGGAAGATTGAGGATGTTGGACAACATTACATTAATTTTTAACTTTATATTAAAATGCAAAAAAAGTACAGTTATCTGGTGCTGGCACTTTTGTGGTCGATGCTGTGGCTGCCTATGCAGCTCATGGCGCAGGACGACCCCAATACGGTGCTGCAGCCGCAGTTCGGCAAGCAGACGGTGACGGTGGCTACGGGGCAGGAGATTACCTACTACGACTGGAAAGGTACGGGTAGTATCAGTGCTTCATCGTCAAGCAACTCACAGTCGCTTACAGTGTTCAAGCCCGCTGAGGCAGGCATGTCCGTACTGATTACATTCGAGAGCTTCGATGTAAGAAACGACGGTTCAAGTTGGTTCGGTCAGGCAAAAATCTACAATGGAGAGGTTGACGACTCCAAGTTCACATGGGCTACAACTACAGGTGATGTGACGGCAAGTTCAACACTCCCGGCGGGTAACGTGATTGAGACCCTTGACGGTACTTACACCAACAAAGTGTATTACTCAACCGCTTCAGACGGCGCTCTCTCCGTCGGCTTTCTCTATCGTTATGCCAAAGCGTGCAACGGCTGGGTGGCAAAGGTGAAATGCGTGAAGCTCGATGACATGAGCGTCACCGATGCCGGTTCACAGTACAACAACGTCGTTGCCACTCCGCAAAGCCGTTCGTATGTGAATCTTGCAGGACTATTCGTAAACACTACCGGCGTGATGAATGCTGACCACCTGAAGACCGTCAGCTTCAGACTGACCGAGAATGAAAATGCCGTAGACCCTCTTTCCTTGAAAATGTTCAAGGGAAGCGAAGTATCGTATAAGGGCGCTACTCCTCTTGACGCAACCGTAACAGAAAATGGCGGCATATACACTTTCACTCTTGACAAGGCACTTGACAACGGAAAGAACGAGTTCACCATCGTCGGCGACTTCAAGGGCGAAGCTGCTGTAGGTGCGAAGGTTAAACTTGATGTTACGGGTGTAACTACAGCGACAAAGCCAGAGGGCGTAACGCCATTCGCAAGTGCTGATGCCGTTGAAGTAGGAAACCCTGCCATTGTATTCTTCCCGGCAGAGTATCAGACGATAACCGTTACCGACACACCTGTCAGCTTCTATGATGATGGAGGACCGACAGAAAAGGTGTCTCTCGGATTCAACAGTATGGTGACCTTCAAGCCGGCTTCAGCCGACAAGAAGGTGATGATAAACTTCTCAAAGATGAATCTCTTTGAGAGTAGTCTACACGATGATGCGAAATCGCAATACATCCTTATATATAATGGTTCTACCGACGATGAAGCTAATCTTATCAGAACCGTTAGAGAAACAGAGACTCCATTCGTACGCTCCAACTCGGAAGACGGAGCATTGACAATAAAGTTTGTGTCAGGCAGCGAACTGTCATATACCCGTGACGGATTCGAAGCCGAGGTTTCCCAGTTTATTCCACAGCCAATGACAACACAGGCGATTGAGACGACACAAGCCTCTGCCAAGACTCTGGCTGCCGGAGATACGGATCAGGAGATACTGAAACTGAACGTGAAGACAGAGAATAACTTCCCTGCACTGACAGCAAAGAAGTTCTCTTTCACCACAAACGGCACAAATGACATCATCAGCAAGGCTACTGTATATTATACCAAATCAGCTGCCAATTTCGCAACTACCGTAAAGGTGGGCGAAGCACAGGTGACCGGCGATGCTTTCGAAATAACAGCAACCAACGAGGTGTCGCTTGTTGAGGGTGACAACTATTTCTGGCTTGCCTACGACATAAAGGAGACTGCCGCCAACGGACAGAAGGTTGACGCTGCCGTGGCTTCTGTTACACTCAGTGATGCCACCCACACCGTTGCAGAGGGTAATCCGGAGGGAAACAGAGAGGTGCTGAACCTGGTGGAATCACATCTTGGCCAAGGCACCGTTACAAAGAAGGTGAACAGTTCAATGCTCTTCAAGACGAAGAACAAGAGTGAATATTCTTCTGACTATGAGAGTGGCAAGGACGACCGTATCAATATCTTTGAGCCTTACAACGCCGGCATGATATGCCAGATTGAATTCTCAAAGTTCGCTCTCTTCTATGCATCTTCTACCTATAACCCTGACCACGCTTCGATGAAGATATACAGTGGAAAGGGAACAACCGGCGAACTGCTCTGGGAGTCGTCAAGAGAGACCAAGGATGTCGGTCCGGGCAAATTACTCCGCTCTACATCTGCCGACGGTGCTCTGACGGTGGTTTTCAATGCCGGTGTTTCTGATTCATGGAATACAGCAAACGGCTTCCAGGCTACAGTGAGCGAATATCTGTCTAAGCCGATGGCTGTGTCGGCCACTACCGTTGAACAGTCTGCAAAGGAGATTGCCGGCGTGGGCGAGAAAGATCTTGACCTCCTCTCCGTAAACGTATTTACTGAGGGCGACAAGGACACCAAATCTCTCTCAGCCATCACCCTCAATCTGAAGAATTCTGCAGCAGCTGTCTCTAAGATTAATCTTTATGCTCTGGCTAAGCAGGGTGACACAGTAGATGCTGACGCACTGCCTGTGGCTACTGCAGACATCACTCCTGAAGCTACAACAGCTACTCTCTCTCTCACCACTCCGAAGAGTCTTGTTGAGGGTAACAACTGGTATCTCATCAGATGCGACATCTCTGACAATGCTACACCAGGCAACATTGTTGATGCTGCTGTGACATCTCTTACTGTCGGCGAAGAGACCGTGGCTGTAGAGAACGGAGACCCTGAGGGTGCTATCACCGTGATGAACCTTATCTATATGAAGCAGGGTGACAATGGTGAAATCCTGATTAAAGAAGGTGCGCCTCTGATGTTCTACGACGATGGCGGCATTGACGGTAACTACTCCGAGAACTTCAGCGGAACTGTAACCTTTGCGCCGAAGACTCCCGGTCAGAGCGTCAAGCTCACATTCAAGGAATGGACTGTGACTGCCAGGGACAACATATATATATATAATGGTGGCGAGGTGAAGGAACAGGCTGACGCTACCTACAGCATGTATGACAAACCGACTTACTTCCTCTCTGACGCCGAGGACGGAAAGGTGACTGTGAAGTTCGAGACAAAATACTCGAAGGCAGGATTTGCCATCGAAGTTACGGCATACGAGAAGCAACCTGTTCAAATCGCTTCCGTTGAAGCGACACCGACGGCTCCGGTTACTACCCTGAAGGGGGCTGAGACGCAGCTGATGAAGATGGCTGTGGTTGCTGACGGTGACCTTAACACTCTCAACATCCAGAAGTTCACTGTCGGTGAATATGACACCAACGCCATCAGTTCTGTTAATGTATATGCCACTGGCACAAGCGACGTGTTTGCTCCTGTAAATCTTTACGGACAGGCAACAGCCGGCAAGACTGATATCAATGGCGAATACAAGATTACCAAACCTGGCACTTACTACTTCTGGCTCACAGCAAATGTTGCTACTACTGCTGCCGAGAAAGCTGCCGTTTCGGCTTCTCTCATTTCCGTGACGGGCAACGAGGTAGTGACTACGCTTACAGAACCTGTTGCTGCAACCACTACTGTCACTGCCGGCAAGAGCGGAACATACACCGTCGGCGCAGGTGCTGACTTCGGCACTATCCAGGGCGCAGTGAACTCTCTGAAGGATGGTATCGACGGACCTGTCGTCATAAACATCAAGCGCGGTATCTACAACGAGAACGTTGAAATTCCGGAGATTCCGGGAGCGTCTGCCACTAACACCATCACTATACAGAGTGAAAGCGGCGACTACCACGATGTACAGATTTACCACAACACATACAACGAGCCAGCATACTCCGATGACAAGATGTTTGCCGAATATGGTGTGTTTACTGTGGCAGGAGCTGATTGGGTGACTCTGCGCGGTCTTGAACTGACAACTACAGACACTACGTATCCCGGCGTGCTACATGTGAAGAACGCAAGCCGTCATCTTACTGTAGACGGATGCTATATCCATGCAAAGATGGAGACGAACTACTCCAATGACATCAACCTCGTCTATACCTATGTAAGAAGCAAGTTTGAAAACCAGAACAACGACTACCTCACGGTGAAGAACTGTCTGCTGGAAGGTGGTTACATCGGTGTGCGCATGGGTGGAACAAGTACGGTGGTACAGACTAAGGAGGTTGGCGGAATTATCGAGAACAACATTATCCGCGACTTCGGCGCAAAGGGTATCTACCTGCACGATGAGCTTGGAGCGAAGGTTCGCAACAACCGTATTGAGAACATCAAGACCACGAAGTCTGTCGAGGCAATGGACATCGACTCCAAATACGCTGACGACAACAACGTGGAAATCAGCGGCAACAAGATTAACCTCAGCGTAAGCAATACGGCTGCCGGTATCTCAATGCGAAGCATTATTGGAACGGACAACGCTCCTGTCAACGTGTTCAACAATGAGGTTATTATCAATAGCGACAACGCATCGAGCGTAGGTATAAAGATTGGATCTGCTTCAAAGAACATGAACATCGCATACAACACGGTGAACATGAACGGAAACACCAAGTCATCCGCTTTATGGCTTAACGACAAAGGCATAGAGAACATAAATGTGTTGAACAACATCTTCATGAACAAAGCCGGCGGTTATGCTTACCGTTACTATAAGGCTGAATGTGTCGACAAGGCTACTTACGCTCACAACGTGGCTTACACTTCGGGCAGCGTATTCGCTTACGACAAGTCTGAACTTGCCACATACGAGGACTGGAAGGCTAAGAGCAACGAGGCTGACGGACAGAACGAACTTGTTGAATTCCTTGACGAAGAAAACGAACTACAGCCTACCGCCGAGGGATACCTGCTTACAGCACAGCCTTTGGCTTACGTCACAACCGACATCACCGGCACTGAGCGTAATGCTACGACACCAACTATCGGAGCTTACGAATTTGATGCTTGCACAAAGGCTGCCGAGATGGCTGAAGGATATCCTACCGTCGGCAACATCAAGGACACCTCCGCTGACGTGAAGGTTATCTTCAATCAGTCGGGCGTAGCACAGTTCATTGCAAAGGAGGCTACAGCAACGGCTCCTACCGCCGAGGAACTGACAACATCGGAGAACGCGCTTAACGCTCATAAGAACGAGGTTGCCACAGCAACCGTAGAGGGACTGGAGAAGGACAAGGAGTATATCATCTATACTGCACTCACCAACATCAACGGCACGACAAGCCCGGTTTACGCCACAAGTAAGTTTGTTGCCGGCGGAGAGGTAATCAAGGAAATTCCTAACACCGACGTTGTTGCAGAGGCAACAGAAAGCGTGGCGGCAGGACTGAAGGCTCAGCTGAAGGCTACCGTGAGCAAGGGTACCGCACCGTTCAGCATTTCATGGACTAACGGTAAGCGCAACGAGATTGCGACGGCTACTCTCGAAGACTACGGCACTGCCGTATCTGAATACGCTCCTACGGAGTGTGACCTCTACTACGTGACTGTGACCGACGCCAACGGCAAGCAGGCTTCTGACACTTGCCGCGTGGCTGTGACAGGCGAGGCTGTGACAGCTACTTTCGAGAATCTCTATCTCGACAACGAGAGCTTCTGGGCTGGACCTGACACGAAGGGCACTGTCATGGAGGGTGCATATGGAGACGAAATGGTAGGTTCGTTCGTGAGCGGATCATATCAGTTCAGCAACAGCTACAATGTTGAATATGGTTCGTGGTCGGGCTTCGCTTACTCGAACAGAACTGCTACAGACTTCAATTCCATTACCCCTGACCAGTACAACAATGTTGTGGGCAACGGATATGACAACTCCGAGAACTTCGCCGTGGCATTCAATAGCGGCGAGATAAAGGTGCTCAACAGTCCGCTGACGGGCGACAGCATCCGTGGTCTTTATGTCACAAGCAATGCTTATGCGGTAAATACCATCCTCTATGCAAAGGACAATGACTATGCCCACAAGTTTGCAAAGGGCGACTGGCTGAAGATTACATTCACAGGTAACCATGCCGACGGCTCAAAGGCTACTATGGACTACTATCTTGCCGACTACCGTGCCGACAAGGAGGCTGACCACTACTGTCTCGACTCATGGCAGTGGGTTGACCTGAGGTCGCTGGGCGAGGTTACGAGCATCAACTTCACCATGTCGGGAAGCGACAGCGGAGCATTCGGATTGAACACTCCGGCTTACTTCTGTATTGACAACGTTAACGGCAACCGCATCGTGGCTGACGCTGAACTGCAGACAAAGGCTGGCGAATTTGATCTGAGCAAGATGTTCACATTCGACGATGCAGAGGCTACGGTGGCTTACGCTTTTGCTGACGCTATCGGAGAGGACATTGCGGAATACGTGACTATCGAAAACGGTATACTGAAGGTGAGCAACCAGCTGACGAAGAAGTTCAACGTGGTTGTGAGCGCTACGCAGAAGGGCAAGGTGCAGTTCCTGAATATTCCGTTTGACGTGGTTAAGTACATACCGGAAGTGAAGGCTACCGCTTCGGCAACGGCAAGCGTTGAGGAAGGACAGAAGGCTGAACTGAAGGCTAACGTGACCGACGGTACGGCTCCGTTCTCAATCTCTTGGCTGAACGGCAAGCGCGAACAGATTGCTACCGCTTCGCTTGAGGCTTTGGGCGAGACCACTTCAGAGTATGCTCCATCCGAGTGTGACCTCTATTATCTGCTCGTTACCGATGCCAACGGCAAGGTGGCTTCTGATACTTGCCGCGTTATCGTGACCGGCGAGGCTGTGACGGCAACTTTCGAGAACCTGTATCTCGACAGAGACAGCTATTGGGCTGGACCTGACACGAAGGGTACGGTTGGCGAAGCATGGGGTGCTACGCAGTACAACGGTTCGTTCGTGAGCGGTTCTTACGAGTTCCAAAACAGCTATATACCGGCATGGAGCTCATGGACTGGCTTTGCATACTCTAACCGCACGGCAACAAGCTTCGAGACGATGACTACCGACCAGTACAACTCTGCGGTGGGCAACGGTTACGACAACTCGGAGAATTTTGCAGTGGCTTTCGACAACGGCATAATCAATGTAAAGAACAACAGCGTGGCAGGCGACTGCATACGCGGATTCTACATCACGAACAATGCATGGGTTACTGAAAGCGTGAAGAACGGAAACGGCACGGCACGCAAGTTCGAGAAGGGTGACTACCTGAAGGTTATCCTTACGGGAACAAAGGTTGACGGCACGACTGCCGAGGTTGAGTATTATCTCGCTGACTATCGTTCGGCGAAGGAGGCTGACCACTACTGCCTCGACTCATGGCAATGGGTTGACCTGAGGTCGCTGGGCAATGTGAAGAGTATCAGCTTCCGTCTCGACGGAACCGACAAGGGACAGTATGGACTGAACACGCCGGCTTACTTCTGTCTTGATAACTTCAACGGCAACCGCGTTGTAGGCGAGGCTGACACACAGACCGCAGGCGGCGAGATTGACCTGAGCAAGTTCTTCAACTTCGACGATGCAGAAGCTACCGTTTCATACGCATTTGCCGATGCTCTCGACGAGGAAACGGCACAGAACGTAACTCTTACTTCTGAAGGCAGACTGACCATCAAGAAGGGCTTCGAGAAGAAGTTCGATATTACGGTAAGTGCTACACAGAAGGGTAAGATTCAGTTCCTGAAGATTCCGTTCGACATACCGACCGGTATAAACAAGGTTTATGATGAGGACGATGCCAACGTTTCTGCACGCTACAACATCAGCGGACAGAAGCTGAACAACCGTCAGCGCGGCATCAACATCATCCGCACGAAGGACGGAAAGACCGTTAAGGTAGGAGTGAAATAAAATCCATGTGTAAGATAAATAAAAGCTGAAAAAAGCCCCGGAACCAAGTTTGAGTGGTTTCGGGGCTTTTACTGTTCATGCCATTGAGTCATACAGCACCTTGAACCCCAAACGGCCATTAGGTCGTTAAATGTAATTTTTACAACTGCTTGCAGTCTTTTGTTTTTTATA
>URLQ01000045.1 GCA_900548745.1 uncultured Prevotella sp. | reverse complement strand
GTGTCTTCGATGCAGTATCCTTGCAATGCCTTTGGCTTGTTGTCAAAGAAACAATATGCTCCCAAAGCAGAAATAAGGTTCATGATAAAGTTGCTTACAGATCTATGGCGTGAGTGTACAATCTGTGCCGTATTCTTCAGAATGTCGTTAATGGTTTCGATAATGTATCTCTTGCTCAGCATCATTCTTATCATTATGGCACGAAGAAGGTATTTAAATTGGTTGATTGGTTATCGAGATAATAATAGTAGTTGCCTAATTTTAAGTGCAAACTTAATGTTAGGCAGTAACTCGTCTATCTCATATATAGTTCTGTGCAATTATCATTCCAACACCTCCTGCAACCACAAAGATACCAATTGTGAAGAAAAACCAAAAGAACCATTGGGCATAGTGACCGAGGTAGCAACCATCATATTCTTTGTAGCGTTCACGGACTTTTTTCCGTTCATCAGCAAACATGGAATTGACCTCACGGATATGCGTCTGCATCTGTGCAGTCATCCATTGGCGTTCTTTGGCAAACAGTTCTTGGATTTTCTGCCAGTCAGCATCATTGACATTTACAGACACCTTAAATTTTGTGGGAGCATTTTCCAAGACTTTGTCTATGTGCTGATTGATGGTATTAACCTTTTTGCTGATAGTAGTCACAGCACTACCTAATTTGGCTTCTGCACGCTGATACTGCTGAATGGCAGACTCCAGTTCAAGTGTGGCATTGATGAAGGTGTTTGTAGCCTTGTCAATGTCCTCACTCAACTGCTTCAACTCAGGAACACGGTTTACAAGTCCATCCTCAGCTTGCTGTTCCTCCACCTCGTTTTCGACATCATTCATCATGTTGTCAAAGTCGCATCTTTCTTCTGTGTCTATGTTTATCTTGCTTTTTCTGATTGCCATATTTCATTGATTTATCGGTGGAAACTTCTGCTGCGTGGTTTAGGCTTGCACATTGAATGAGCCATCTGTGCACAACGGTGGGCAAACCTCCAGTCATCTTCATCATCCTTCTTACCCCAACCAGAAGAGGGAGCAGAACCGCCACCGCCACATGACTCAG
This sequence comes from uncultured Prevotella sp., assembly GCA_900548745.1. GTDB lineage: Bacteria > Bacteroidota > Bacteroidia > Bacteroidales > Bacteroidaceae > Prevotella. Next base: position 17,700 of record URLQ01000045.1, on the reverse strand, counting down.
ACATGGAAGTGGCTGCATCAATGTACCCTGCAAACAACAGTATCGCTACATGAGCGACATTTTCTGTTGTCGCAATATCATTATCCTCTGGAATCTGAACCTCATTAGTAAAGACATCTTTGACAGAGTTCGGAATCCACACCTTTTTGACTTCATCGCCAATGTTGATTGTGAATGCCGTTTGTGTAATTTGAGGTTGCGCCTTTGGTTGTGATGCTGTTTGAGTCTGAACGACAGGACGAACTGGGCGAGGCGCAGGAACAACGGATGTAGAAACTGGCTTTGTCTTGACTTGTGTAGGTTGTGGGTGCAGTTTCTTCCAGGTGTCTTCAATCTTTGATGCCATAAACTTTCTGCCAATCTCAGAAGCCTTAAACACAGAAGCATTCTTGCCGACTGTGTAGCCGACAAGTTTCCGTTGTTTGTCGTAGCGAGGTTTGACCTCATAGCCTTTCATGCGCAACAGATTGAAGTATCTGTCTATATTGAACTGTTGCATATCCTTGAGAGTATGTTCGCAATCCTCCGCAAGCTCCACTTTCCGCATATTCCGAATTTCCTGCGGTTGTTCCCACCCATGCCGCATATTGATGATTTCCGCAGCCTTCATTGCCCGAAGATGAATATCATGCACATCGTTGGTGTTACCCTCCATATCCACACGACAACAATCAATGTGAAGATGTAGCGTTCCAGACTTGGAGTCAGAATGCAGTCCACCCACATTCATAGAATTGGTGAAATTGGTCTTTATTTCATTGGAGAAACCATTGGGCGTAAGTCCAACAGAATCCAAAACTTCCAATGCTTCGTCTTGGAGGTTTGCCCAATCTTCCATCGTGAAGTTTGCAGACTCTTCCTTTGATGGGGAAAGTACAAAAGTGGTCATGAACCTTTCCAACTTTCTGCCCACCGTCCTTTCCGCCTGATGATACTGGCAATGATGCTTCATCATGTACCAGATGGCGGTAGGGTCAAGACCATCGGGCATATTGTTCACCTTGACCGTCTTTGCATTCTCCTTTTCCAATGCGTACCTTACGGAGTTACCTCCATACGATACTACCTTTGCGAGCATAATCATGATTACTCCTTTGATTTGGTCTGTACGTTTGTTGCGATATTCTCTTCAATGCTATACCAACGTTGGATAAGTCCAGCAACGGCATCAATCCACCAACGCATGAACTTCTCATTCTTGAAGAACCGAGCCTTTTCCTCAGCCGTTTTCTTGGATAGCACGTTGCTGATTTTTATCAAATCCGTCCTTGCAATGGCGAGAGAATTGAGGGCATCCACCTCTTCCTTGGTGAGTCTCATGCGTGGACGGTGCTTCAAACCAGTCTCAACGACATAGCGGCTCAGACTAATTCCGCACTCCTTGGCAAGCGTATGGAGCTGCTTTAACTCTTCTTTCGTACATCGGTAGGTATGGACTTCCGTAGGCGGTTTCCTTATGATGTTCTTCTTTCTCATTTGTCTTTGTCTCTGATTAAAATGGAATGATTACAAGCACCTTGCAAAGGTGGTCACGACTGCGAGCCTGCGAGTAGTCCGAGAAACTTTTAGGAATACAGAAAGACGGACACGGCTTCTGTATTACAATATTTTTTTTGTTTTTTATCTGTCATTCTGTCATTTTATCATGTAACGCTCTGATAATAAACAAAATAACATGTTGACAGATTTCTTTATATTTACAATATCTGTCATAAAGTGTAAATAAAACGTTTAGTTTATCATTAAAAATGAATGTTTTTTATATAATAATCATGTAAAAAACGATGTTTAGCTCCATTAAAATTATATTTCAGCCTAATTATCTCATATTTTTACGTTGAAAATGGAAAACATTTGTAAGCGTATCCGCGATGCTAGTATATATACATCGTAAGCGTATCCGCGATGCTAGTAGATACGCTTACGTTTTGTTTACATTTTATGATAGATAAATGACAGATATTGTAAATATTTGAAAATCTGTCAGCATGTTATTTTGTTTATTATCAGAGCATTACATAATAAAATGACAGAATGACAAATAAAAAACAAAAATAATTTTTCACGCAAAGATTATTCATAGTATTAATCTCCCGCAGATTACGCGGATGAACACAGATGATTTTCTCTAAGGACATGGAGATTGGTATTCTGCACACGGATGTTATTTTTTGAGCACGAATAAATCGAATCGAACGAATTTTCCATCCGAATCACATTTCATCAAACTTACGTCTAAGTTCCGATGTATATTTATCTTCCACACTTCAGAGGTTGATAGAGAAACAATCGGCAACTAAGAAAAGATTATAGCCATTTCTCTTGACGAATCGGAATAAAAACACTTTCTCCGAACGCACCCAGATTAAGGAAGAACATGAGCTGGAAGAACACTCGGTTTTCCAACTCTACAAAGCGGTTGTACGACACGGCCTTCGGAAAATACGATTTCATCGTACCCTTAATGAAGAACAGATTAACCAAACATAAGATTACCAGTCCTTGGTTTTCATGTCGTAAGTCCATGGTTTTCATAGCATAAGTCCATGATTTTCATACCATAAGTCCATGATTTTCATACCGTAAGTCTATGGGTTTCATAATTTCCGCTTGGGGCATATTGACTTCTTTGACAACAAGCCACAAGCATTGCAGGGATATTGCATCGAAGACACAAAGCTACTGTCACTATTCTAAGGGCAAAACAACTTCTTTCGGCATTCTGTTATTACCCACTCCCAATGGCATGGGGAGGAGGCGTCTTAACGCAGCATTTACATTGCATAAGACACTCGGTTATACCGAACAGGGGTAATAATTCATACAACGCCCATCTGCCTTTTCTATTATATAAATCAATCCTTCAGCGAATACGTTACGGTGGTAACCACCCTAACCTTTTTAATATAAGGCGTATTAGAGTCGCGGTCTTCGATTGAGAACTGTCCTTGGTCCGCATTCATTATCTTGTCAATCTGGCTCTTACTATTTTCGGCAAACTGTGTAGCAGTCTGTTCTGCATTCTCTATTGCCTCCTGCATCATCTTCGGCTTCATCTGCCTGAATGCCACAAACTCATATTTTACAGGATTCTCATAACCGCCGTCCACTATGGCCACACCTTTTTTCAACAGTTCTCCCTGTCGGGCTATTATGCTGCGTACGAGTTTCACGTTGCTCGAAGTGACGGTGATAATGGAAGTTATATTGTAGCGGTATGGATTCCTGTTTTCGCCGTAGCGCTCTGCGTTAAGGTCAATCACGACAGGTGCGTTAACGCTTATCTCGTCCGCCTTCAGTCCGTTCTGCAACAGGAACTTACGTATGGTGCCCGTCGTATTGTTTATCGTCTGATAAAGTTCAGGCAGGTCGTTGCCTATTTCCTTTGATACGATAGGCCATGTCACCTTGTCGGCCTCCACTTCTTTTTCAGCCAAACCCTTTACCACAACCTTGCGGTCTTTCCCTGCCAGACTTTTCAATCCTGAGTTCACGCTGTCTCCAAGCACAATGATACCTAAGGCCAGAATCAATGCCTGTTTCACTCCTGTACTGATATTCATAAATTGTCCTCCTTAATTATTTTAGTTAATAAACACCATGTGATGGTTTTACAAAGATAGAGTAAAATGTCATTAAAACAAAATTATATTTTCACCATTATGATTAATTTATGAATTATTATAATAGAACATAGTTATGCTGCGGAATATATTTATGTATTATGACAAGAAATATTAGTTCTAATAGCCATCTGCACAAGTACTTTTTAACCGAACAAATGACGGAGGGCTTCTTCTACTTTTCTTACGGGGATGAGATTTATTCCTACATCCTTTCCTTTGAAAACCTGCATGTTCTGACGCGGAATAATTATGTTTGTAAAGCCAAGCTTCTGGGCTTCCGCCACACGCTGTTCAATACGACTTACGGGACGTACCTCTCCGCTAAGTCCCACTTCGCCCGCCATGCACCATCCCTGCTCGATTGGGGTGTCGACATTGCTTGACAATACAGCAGCAATGATACTCAGGTCCATAGCGAGGTCAGTCACCCGGAGTCCTCCGGCGATATTTATGAACACGTCTTTCTGTATAAGCTTGAAGCCGACACGTTTTTCCAGAACAGCGAGTAGCATATTAAGTCTTCGCTGGTCGAAACCTGTAGCTGAACGCTGCGGCGTGCCATAGGCTGCGGTAGAAACCAGAGCCTGCGTTTCTACAAGAAACGGTCGTGCTCCTTCTATGGCAGATGATATTGCTACGCCACTTAGTCCGTCGTGGTCTTCGGTGAGAAGCAGTTCTGAAGGATTGTTAACGGGACGCAGTCCGTTCTGGCGCATCTCATATATGCCCAGCTCGGATGTGCTTCCGAAACGGTTCTTGATGGAACGCAGTATGCGGTACATATAATGCTGGTCGCCCTCAAACTGTATTACGGTATCGACGATATGTTCAAGAATCTTTGGTCCGGCAAGTGTACCTTCCTTATTGATGTGTCCGATAAGGATTACGGGAGTGCCTGACGTTTTGGCAAAGCGCAGCAGTCTGGCTGCACATTCTCTCACCTGTGAGATGCTGCTCGGAGAACTATCAACATCGGAAGTGCAGATGGTCTGTATGGAATCTATTACAACGATGTCGGGAATGGTATCCTTTATACTGGCGAATATTCCTTCGAGCGATGTCTCGCAGAGCACAAGGCAGTTGTCGCTTGCTTCGGGGTTTATTCTCTGTGCCCTCATCTTCAGCTGGTGTGCGCTCTCCTCTCCGCTGACATAAAGAACCTTCTTGTTGAGATGAAGTACGGTCTGCAACGACAAGGTACTCTTTCCGATACCGGGCTCTCCTCCGAGCAGAGTGATAGAACCTCTGACGAGTCCGCCTCCCAGTACGCGGTTAAGTTCTTCGTCGCCCATGTCAATACGCGGCTCGTCCTTACTGGATATGTCATTAAGTTTCATAGCCCGTGCCGAGCCTGAAGATTTGCGCATCAGAGTAGATGTTATGCTTCCGTTTACCGTGTCTGGTGCAACGTGCAGTTCCTTGAACGTATTCCATTCGCCACATTGAGGACACCTGCCTATCCATTTTGCCGATTCCTGTCCGCAATTACTGCAAACATATACTGTTTTGTCTTTTGCCATAGTCGTTTTTCTTACACTTTTAAAATAAGATTATACAAAAGTAGCGATATTTTTCGGCAGAACAAAATAAAGCATTAACTTTGTATTGACTTATGCGAGGATGTAGGTATCTGATATGCATAAATCAGACCATTTATATAGGAAAAAAGAAGAAAATGAAAAGATTTATATATAATGCATTACTGCTTTTGGCTGTATTCATCGCAATGGGATGCAGCGGTGGTGAGAATACGGCGACAAGAAAAAGCAAAGAGGAAATTGCTGCCGAAAGGAAAAAGGATTCGCTTGCGCTGAAGGTTGGAGTGGCGCAGACCATCAACTGTCTGCCGGCTTTCGTCGCTCAGGATGAGGGGATATTCGATTCTCTCGGCGTGGATGTAAGGCTGCGCCACTATACGTCGATGCTCGACTGTGACGTTTCGCTCCGTAGGCACACCATTGAAGGGGCGTTTACAGACGTAAAAAGAATGGATTATCTGAACTCCCACTACAAGAATCTCCTGCTGAAGAGCGTGATGTCGACCGACATGCAATGGCAGCTTGTCGCCAACCGCTTGTCGCGACTGCACGAACCGAAACAGTTTACCGACAAGATGGTTGCCATGACAAGGTTTTCGGCAACCGACTTTCTGTGCGACAGAATGGTAGACAGCGTAAAGCTGAACAAGGAACGCGTGTTCCGCATACAGGTGAACGATGTAGACCTCCGTCTGAATATGCTTCTGAACAATGAGATTGATGCAGCATGGCTTCCTGAACCGCAGGCTTCGGTGGCAAAAAGGAAAGGACACAACGTGCTGATGCAGAGCGGCAGGGGAGGAGAGAAGCTTGCCGTGCTTGCCTTTACCGACAGAGCGATGACTGACAGCAGACGCAAAGAGCAGATAGATCTCTTTGTGAAAGCCTATGGGATTGCACAGGAGAGAATCAATAAAGGAGGAAGAAGTTACTACAGACAGCTTGTAAAGAAATACTTCAACTATCAGATAAACTAAAATACAGTATTGGTCTAATATATAGAATATTAAGATATGGACAGCAATTTAAAACTCTTCACCGACGCTCTTCGAATGATTGGAGAGAAGGATCTTGCAGCAGCTCTTGAACTTGTTATGCCGTACATAAAGGAGCACCCTTATGTGCAATATACCGAAGAAGTGGATAGCGTAGACGAGAACTTCCGCCTGATGGTGCATTATATGGAGCAGGGAGTGGATGATCCGATGAGGGAAAAGATGTATGCAGACATGCTGGCAAGGCTCAAAAAGGCTGTACGCAACATTCGGAACGACTATCGGCGCAGGAATATCGACTTCTACAAAGATGCCAACTCACATGTTGGAGCTGGAATGCCCATGTCTGAAAAGGGGATAAGGATAAAGCTTGAGGACTTTGTGGCTGACGTGGCCATGCTGCAACTGGAAGACGAAACGACAAGAAAAGAGAAGGCAAAGCAACTATATTCAGAACATTACAGATTCATCCAATCGCTTTTCTGCAGCATCGTGGTTGCTGACCTATGGACTGAGGAACAAGCTGCCAACATGCAACAGATCCTGTTGTCGCCGACAGTAGACACGACGGATGTACAGATGATTGTGAGTGCAATTATGCTTGCCACAATGAATAATTTCGACATCAACAAGTTTAATGTCCTCGTGGATATATATAGAAATGCCCTTGACGGCAGAGTAAGACAAAAAGCACTCATCGGATGGGTGTTCTCCATGACAAGCAGCACAGACACGGAGGAACAGAAACAGCGCATTGCAAGCATCTGTAAGAACAAAGACATGGTGAGGGAACTGTTCGACTTTCAGAAGCAGGTGCTCTTCTGCATGAATGCGGAACAGGACACCGCCACGATAGAACGCGACATTATGCCTACGTTGATAAAAAACAGCAACCTCAACATAAGCCGTTTTGGTATAACGGAAAAAGAGGATGACCCCATGACGGACATCCTTGATCCCGGAGCACAAGACCGTGCGATGGAGGAGACGGAGGAGAAGTTCAGAAGTATCATGGACATGCAGAAGGCTGGAGCAGACGTGTATTTCGGAGGATTCTCGCAGATGAAGAGATTCTCTTTCTTCTATATGCTGCCCAACTGGTTCTGCCCGTTTGACATTAACCATCCCGACCTTATGAGAAGACTGGAAAAACTAAAGGACGACAAGGCTATTGGTAACATATTGGCAAACGGACCGTTCTGCGACAACGACAAATACTCGTTCGCCCTTGCCCTGGCTACGGTGATAGAAAAACTGCCGGACGGCCTGAAGGAGGTTATAGGCAACGATGAAATGCTCGGCAATATGACAAAGGATGAAGACATGACAACGGATGCCTATTTCCGCAGACTTTCGCTGCAAGACCTTTACCGCTTCTTCAGGCTCTACAAATACCACGACCAGGTGTATAACCCTTTCACCGTGAACACTTGCCTTTTCGTGACCAATCCTTTGTTTAAAGGAACACAGGTGGAAGAGCTGCTGCCGGAATTCGCCAACTTCATCTTAAAGCGAAAAAACGCTTCTCTGCTCGGACAGGTCGTTAAGAATATGGAACAGCTGGATTCCCAACAGGCATATATGACAAGAGGTGTATACTATCTTGATTATACCGGCGAGTATGAAAAGGCGGAACAATGTTTCTGCGATGTCCTTGCCAAGGACAGTACCAACGAGCAGGCCATGCTCGGTTATGCAAAGGCAACATTCAGAAAAGGAGACATCAAAGAGGCGTGTCTGGCGTATTCCGAGTTATATGCGGATAAGCCGGACCGCAAGACTGTTGCCATGGACTATAGCATCACGCTGATAAAGCAGCGGCGATACGAAGAGGCGGCTAAGGTGCTCTACAGACTGGACTTCACATATCCTGACACCCTGAATGTGAAGCGCCTGTTGGCATGGACCATGATGGGACTGAAAAGACTGCAAGACGCAGAAAAGCTATACTCTGAAATTCTCAGCAGAAACGATAATGCGCTGATGGACAAGCTCAATGCCGCATATTGCAAATGGTTTGCAAAAGACATTGACAAGGCGACAGCACTACTCGGAAGTTTCTGCAAGGGACAGCTGGCTGCGGAAGGAAAGAAGGATAAAATGCTTTATCTGGACGTGACCAGACTATTGGAAAAGGAATTTTCCAACGACAGAGAGATGCTTGACGCCTATGACATAAGCCTGACAGACAGGATGATAATCAGAAAGATGACATTCGACAGAATATTCAAAGACTAACAATATACAGATTATGCATACAAGAGAAGAAAAACTTGAAGCTTTCGGACGCTTCCTTGATGTGCTGGACACACTAAGAGAGAAATGTCCTTGGGACAGGAAGCAGACCAACCAGAGTCTGAGAACGAACACTATAGAAGAAGTGTTTGAACTGAGCGACGCCCTGATGAAAGACGATACGCCAAATATCTGCAAGGAGTTGGGCGATGTGCTGCTGCACGTATGTTTCTATTCGAAAATAGGAGAGGAGCAGCAGCAGTTTGACGTTGCCGATGTATGCCAGAAGCTCACCGACAAACTCATCTTCCGCCATCCACACGTGTACCACCCTTCGCAAGTGGGGGCTGAAAATCCAAAGCCTCTGCCGTATGGCGAAGACCTTCAGCACAACGACATGCAGAATGCCGACACCGCACAGAAGGTGATAGAAAACTGGGAGCAGATTAAGCTCAAGGAGAAAGACGGAAACAAACGTGTGCTCTCCGGCGTGCCTGACGCTTTGCCTTCTCTGATAAAGGCATACCGCATACAGGACAAAGCCCGCAACGTAGGCTTTGACTGGGAAGACAAAGGTGACGTATGGAAGAAGGTGCATGAAGAATTGGGAGAACTTGAACAGGAACTCAGAAAGGACGACAAGGAGAATTCTACCCAGGAACTCGGCGACTTTCTCTTTAGCGTAATCAATGCGGCACGTCTCTACAAAATCAATCCCGACGACGCATTGGAAAAGACAAACCAGAAGTTCATCAGAAGATTCAACTATATAGAGGAACATTCCATACGACAGGGCAAGCCTCTTACGGAGATGACTCTTGCGGAGATGGACAACCTCTGGAACGAAGCCAAAAAGCAGGAAAAAGACAGTCTATAATATAATAATGTATATCAAAAACAGATGTCGAATATGAAGAAGATATTTTCCTTGGCGATTATCATGATTGTCGTGACAATAGCCGTAAGTTGCAATGGCAACAAGAACAAGAATGAAAACGCCGCACAGAATAAGCCGGCAATGGTTGACGAAGCAGACTCCACCATCTACGGACGATGCGGAGAAGGAACATCCATGAATATGCTACAACTCCTGACCGACAAAGGAGACACGCTGTCGTTCACTTTAATTAGTGCCGACACTACCGCAAACGTGCAGGGAGGACTGCTTGCCGGAGACAGACTTGCCGTGTTGGCTTGCAAGGATGCAGACGGAGAGATGTTTGCAAACACCGTAATAAACCTTACCACGCTGCTCGGAAAATGGTCTGACATAAACCGTACGTTCGATATCCAGGAGGGAGGAACCGTGGAATGTAGCAATCAGGAACCTAAACCATACGTAGACTGGAGAATACTCAACGGAAAGCTCATCCTAACGTCAGACACCTTTAGCATCTATAAACTTGGTCCTGACTCGCTCATGCTTGAGAACAACCAAGGCATTTATGCCTATAAGAGAGTTATGAAATAATATAAAAAGGAGCATCCGACATCAAGAGTGATAATATATCATGAGTAATGGATACAGGGAGTATCAGTTTGCCTGCCTTGAGAAAACAGGTGACTTTCTTCAAGTAAACAGGTGACTTTCATGCAGTAAGTATATGACTTTCTCATAGAAAGTACGTAACTTTCTCATAGAAAGTCGGTAACTTTCCATTTCACATATCATCACCCGCTCTCCCGGATGACATAAAATTAAATAAGGTATTTGACATAATGGCAAGATTCCAGATACACATACTGGGATGTGGAAGTGCATTGCCCAACCTCAAGCACAACACATCGTCACAACTGATAGAGATACATGACAAGATGTTTATGATAGACTGTGGAGAGGGCTCTCAGCTGCAGCTCCGCAAAAGCAAGGTGCATTTCTCCAAGGTGGGAGCCGTCTTCATAACACACATGCATGGAGACCATTGTTTCGGTCTGATGGGACTGGTGTCTACATTCGGACTGCTCGGCAGGACAGCCCCCCTTCACATATATGCCCCCAAGGAGATGCAGGAACTCTTTGAACTTCAGCAGAAACTCTTCTGCTCAACATTCGAATACCAACTCATCTTCCATCCTGTGGAGACGACCGAAAACAAGGTGATATATGAGGACAAGAGTCTTACCGTAACCACTATACCCCTCCAGCACAGAGTGCCGTGCTGCGGATTCCTGTTCAAGGAGAAACCACGCCTGCCACATATCAACAGGGAGATGATGGACTACTACGAAGTGCCGCAAAGCCAATACAACAACATAAAGAACGGTGCCGACTGGCTGACGGCAGACGGAACGGTTGTCCCCAACAGCAGACTTACCCTTCCGGCAGAAGAACCGCTGTCTTATGCTTACTGTTCTGACACACGCTATATTCCGACACTCCACAAACAGATAATGGACGTAAGCGCACTCTACCATGAATCCACATACACCGATGCTGACGAGAAACAGGCAGCAAAATACTGTCATTCCACAGCCCGCCAGGCTGCCACGGTAGCGAAAGAGGCAAAGGCAGGAATGCTGATGCTCGGGCATTACTCTTCCAAATACAGCAACGAGAACATAGTACTGAATGAGGCTAAGAGCGTTTTCGGGAATTCCTTCCTCTCCAACGAAATGGATGTCTACGACGTGGAGAAGCAAAAAAAAATTTAAATACAGAGCCGTAAAAACATGAATGGGAAAAATAAACGATAAAAAGCATCAGAATATTTCTGTAATTTATTTTTCCATATAGATATTTTGCAGTATCTTTGCATTAAATTTAGTGCACGTTACCGCAAAACACATTCATGGTGCATGCGGCACACATAGGAAAAGAGTAAATTGTATTGTAAGCAGGAACAGAACTGAATTAGTTCAGAATAATTATTTTAATAGGTATGGCTAAATATAATATCAGAGAAAAGAAAGAGAAAGATGTTACTTATCTCAATCTCGTAAATCCGGAGTTGATGGACACTCTCATGAACAGAATCATCGATTTTATCGGAAACAAAAAGAAGTATAAGGAAAAGGGATATACAGCAAAAAGACTCGCCCTTGACATCGGTACTAACACACGATATGTGTCGGCTGTGCTGAATGTCAGATTCGGAATGAACTATACATCCTTCGTAAACCGATACAGAGTATCGGAGGCCATGATGCTGTTAAAAGATGAATCCTGCAGAAAGCTTACCATGGAGGATATAAGCAATATGGTGGGATTCGCAAACAGACAGTCTTTCTATGCCGCCTTCTTCCGTTTTGAAGGCATAACACCAAGAAGGTACAAACTGTCGGCAACACCGAAACCGGAAAGGATGGATGTGCCACAGCCGATAAGTGGGGAGTAATGCTCCGCACACAAATCTAAAGAATAGAAAAACAAGATATATGGAGAACTATAAATGCCAGGATGTACGCTTTGCCGACATCCAGATGCTGAGATACAGGTTGGATGGTTTCGACAAACTGCCATTGAACAGTAAAAAGCTTATCTACTGCTTGTCGGAAGCTACACTTTGGGGGCGCGACATCACCTTCGACCAGTTTGGGAAATATAATCTCAAGATAAGAAAAACACTTGAGGCTGTATTCTTGTCATACAAAGGCGACAGGCAGGACAAGGAATTCCTTGCGCTTACAGAGTATCTCAACAGGGTGTGGTTCTCTAATGGTATCTACCACCATTACGGATGCGAGAAATTTGTTCCAGACTTCTCGGAACAGTTTCTGCGCAATGCCGTGGAAAACTGCAACAAGGAGCTTTTGCCTCTTGGCAAAGGCGAAACAGCGGAACAGCTTATAGATGAACTCTCAAAACCTGTCTTTGACCCCTCTTTCATGCCAAAACGTGTCAATATGGACGAGGGAGTGGACGTGGTCAAAGAGTCGGCATGCAACTTCTATGATGGCGTCACACAAAAGGAAGTTGAGGACTTCTATAAGAAACAGTCTGCAAATGATGACGACGAACCTGTTTCCCACGGTTTGAACACAACATTGGTCAAAAGCGACGGAGCCTTGACGGAACATGTATGGAAAATAGGCGGACTTTACGGTGCCGCCATAGAACATATCGTCTTTTGGCTCAACAAGGCAAAGGGGTATGCCCAGAACGACAAGCAGAGACAATATATCGAAACCCTTGTAGATTATTATACGACAGGCGATCTGAAAACATTCAATAAGTATTGCATCGAATGGGTTCAGGAACATTCTTCGGATATCGACTTCGTCAATGGCTTCATAGAAGTGTATGGTGATCCCCTCGGACTGAAAGGCTCCTGGGAGGGAATTGTAGAATACAAGGATATGGAGGCGACAAAGCGTACAAAGACCATAAGCGACAACGCCCAATGGTTTGAAGACCACTCTCCAGTAGACCCACGCTTCAGAAAAAAGAAGGTGAAAGGCGTTACGGCACATGTCGTTCGTGCAGCCATGCTCGGAGGTGACGAGTATCCGTCAACGGCCATAGGCATCAACCTACCGAATGCGGACTGGATAAGAGCCAGATACGGAAGCAAAAGCGTTACCATAAGCAACCTTATTGGAGCATATAATGAGGCTGCACATGGCAACGGGTTCAAGGAGGAGTTCATAGAAGACAAGGCAATCGTCAGTTTCATAGACAAATACGGCGACAGATGTGACGACTTGCATACCGACCTGCATGAATGTCTCGGACATGGCAGCGGAAGACTTCTTGACGGAGTGTCGCCAGACGCGCTTAAGACATATGGCAGTACAATAGAAGAGGCTCGTGCTGACCTCTTCGGACTATACTATATAGCAGACAAGAAACTTGTTGAACTTGGACTGCTCGACAATGAGGAAGCATACAAGGCGTCATACTATACATATATCATGAATGGTCTGATGACACAGCTGGTACGTATTGCGCCGGGAAACAGGATAGAAGAGGCACACATGAGAAACCGTGCATTAATCGCACACTGGGTGTATGAGCACGGCAGAAAAGACAATGTGATGGAGATGTACAACCATGGCGGCAAGACATTTGTCCGCATTAACGACTATGACATGCTAAGAGAACTGTTTGCCCGGCTGCTTGCCGAAGTACAGCGGATAAAGAGCGAAGGCGACTATGATGCAGCCAGACATCTGGTGGAAACCTATGGAGTGAATGTAGACAAGACATTGCACGAGGAGGTATTGCAACGATATTCAAGACTCAACCTTGCTCCGTACAAAGGCTTCATAAACCCTGTGCTGAAATTGGAAAAGGACAATGCCGGAAACATTACTGACATAACGGCTGACTATACCGAAGCATATGCAGAGCAGATGCTAAGATACAGTACCGACTACGCTGCACTTATTTAGTTTCATATAAAATACAGAAGACATGCAATCAGCAGAAATACAAGATACGGTAAAGAAAATCAAACGTGGATTCTCCTTGCAGATGAATGGAGTGGCATCAGGTTCCATGAGGGAGAAAGGCATAAACAGCTACCTTAACTGGGGCATACAGCTTCCTGCCCTGCGCAAGATCGCTGAAGAATACGGCAAGGACTACGACCTCGCCATCGCTCTATGGAAGGAGAATGTGAGGGAATGCAAGATTCTTGCAACGCTGATTATGCCGGCAGAACGCATGGACGGACAGATGCTATCGCTTTGGATGGAACAGACGCAGACGCAGGAAATCGCAGAATATGCAGCCTTTAATCTGTACCAGTATGTTGCTGATGCTTCAATATACGGATATCTGTGGATTGCATCCGACAATACCCTGGTGCAGATATGCGGATATAACCTGTTGGCATGTCTGTTCAAAAAAGGCAGCCAACCATCAGAAAGAGACATTAATGAGTTTATAGACCAAGCAATTGCAGCTCTCAGCGACAAAGCCGTAGGAGTAAAACATGCAGCCATGAATAGCCTGAACACTTTCGCTGCAATGGGAGAGCTACAGGCGAATATCGTGGATTCGGCTTTGAAAAGGTGTATGTAAATGCACTTTTTGTTGTAATATTTACTATAATAGAAAATAAAGTTGTATTTTTGTACGGAAAATTGAATCTGTTCGTCAGAAGACAATTCATTTAAATAAATAACATATAGAGAATTCAAAAAATTACACATAAAAATGAATACAGGTAAAGTAGATGTCCTGCTCGGTTTGCAGTGGGGCGACGAGGGAAAAGGAAAGGTAGTAGACGTATTGACACCTAACTACGATGTAATCGCACGTTTCCAAGGTGGCCCTAACGCAGGACACACATTGGAGTTTGAAGGACAGAAATATGTTCTGCGCAGCATCCCTTCAGGTATCTTCCAAGGTGGAAAAGTGAATATTATCGGCAACGGTGTAGTACTTGCTCCAGACTTGTTCATGGACGAAGCAAAGGATTTGGAGAAGAGTGGTCATCCGCTCACCAAGCGTCTAAAGATATCAAAGAAAGCTCACCTGATTATGCCTACACATCGTCTGCTTGATGCTGCTTATGAGGCAAAGAAAGGAAAAAACAAGGTTGGTACTACAGGTAAAGGTATTGGACCTACATATACAGACAAGATTTCACGTACAGGTTTGAGAGTCGGCGATATTTTCGATAACTTCGAGGAGAAATATGCACAGCATAAGGCTCGCCATGAAGAGATGCTGAAAGATCTCGGTTATACAGACTATGACATCACGGAAGTCGAGAAGAAATGGATGGAAGGAATAGAGTATCTGAAACAATTCGAAATCGTAGACTCTGAACACGAAATAAACAAGATTCTGCGTTCAGGCAAGGATATTCTTTGCGAAGGAGCACAAGGCACAATGCTTGACGTCGACTTCGGCAGCTATCCTTTCGTAACATCTTCAAACACCATTTGTGCCGGAGCATGTTCAGGACTTGGCATCGGTCCTAACAAGATTGGTGAGGTTTACGGTATCATGAAGGCTTACTGTACACGTGTCGGCTCCGGTCCGTTCCCTACAGAGCTGTTCGATGAGACAGGAGCCGAACTTCGTGCCCTTGGCCATGAATATGGAGCGGTAACAGGTCGTGAGCGCCGTTGCGGATGGATTGACCTCGTGGCATTGCGTTATGCCATCATGATAAACGGTGTTACCCAGCTCATCATGATGAAGAGTGATGTGCTTGATGGCTTCGACACTATCAAGGCTTGTGTTGCCTACAAGCAGAATGGCAAGGAGACACGCGACTTCCCATACGACATTGAGCATGGTATTGAGCCTGTATACAAGGAATTGCCAGGATGGAAGACCGACATGACTAAGTTTACAAGCGAGGAGCAGTTCCCGGCTGAATTCAAAGAATACATCAAATTCCTTGAGGCAGAACTTGAAACTCCAATCAAGATCATCTCAATCGGTCCTGACCGTGAGCAGACTATTGTCAGAAAATAACACAAACTTAAAATACGATAAATGAGTAAACCATCAATTCCCAAAGGAACCCGCGACTTCTCGCCAATAGAAATGGCGAAGCGAAACTATATCTTTGACACTATACGCTCTGTCTATTCCCTCTATGGATTCCGACAGATTGAGACTCCTGCCATGGAGACTCTCCAGACCTTGCTTGGCAAATATGGAGAAGAGGGTGACAAACTTCTGTTTCGTGTATTGAATAGTGGCGACTATTTAGGCAAGATAACAGATGAACAACTGGCAGAACGCAATTCCGTAGCATTATCTTCCAAAATATGCGAAAAGGGACTACGCTATGACCTTACTGTTCCTTTTGCCCGTTTCGTCGTGATGCACCGTGATGAAATACAGTTGCCGTTCAAGCGTTATCAGATACAGCCAGTATGGAGAGCAGACCGTCCGCAGAAGGGACGTTACAGAGAGTTCTATCAATGTGATGCAGATATCGTAGGCAGCAATTCACTACTCAACGAGGTGGAGTTGGTCCAGATTATGGACACAGTATTCCAGCGCCTTGGCATACGTGTGCAGATAAAGATCAACAACCGAAAGCTACTCTCGGGCATCGCAGAAATAGTAGGTGAAGCCGACAAGATTGTTGACATTACAGTTGCTATCGACAAGTTGGAGAAAATAGGTCTTGATAAAGTAAACGAAGAATTACGTGCCGATGGAATAAGTGAAGAGGCAATAGCTAAGTTACAACCAGTCATAACTTTATCCGGAACAAATGAAGAAAAGCTTCAGACAATGGAGAATTTCCTCTCCGCTTCGGAAATAGGCATGAAGGGTATAGAGGAACTTCGCTTTATTCTTGGTGCCTGCGACAAGGTGGAACTGGAAAACGAACTGCAGCTTGACCTCACTTTGGCACGCGGACTTAATTACTATACAGGTGCCATCTTTGAAGTCAAGGCTCTCGATACTCCGATGGGAAGCATAACCGGTGGTGGCCGCTATGACAACCTGACTGGTATCTTCGGTATGCCGGGAATAAGCGGCGTCGGTATCTCGTTTGGCGCAGACCGCATCTATGATGTGCTGAACACTCTCGACCTCTATCCAAAGGAGATAACAACGAACACACAGCTTCTTTTCATAAACTTCGGAGACAAGGAAGCTGAATATTGTATGCCTATAGTAAGCAAGAGCCGTGCAAATGGCATACGCACAGAACTGTTCCCTGACGCGGCAAAGATGAAAAAGCAGATGAGCTATGCCAATGCCAACAACATCCCGTTTGTCGCTTTGGCTGGTGATGACGAGATTCAGAAAGGTGTCGTCACTCTGAAAAACATGGAGACCGGCGAGCAGAAACAGGTTACTGCTGAGGAGATGATTTCCATCGTTAAAGCGTAATTATACTTGTTATATAAAAAAGAGTATGTCGACACGTTCTTGTACGACATGCTCTTTTTTGATAAAAGCACCAACAGATTTTATATTTGAACAAATGAAAAGACAACTACACATCCCATTGATATTGTCAGTAATGATAATGATGCTTTGCTCATTTAAGGCAGACAAGACCATCACGATATTCATGATCGGCGATTCTACAATGGCAAACAAGGATATTTCCGACGACAAGCAAGAAAGAGGGTGGGGCATGATGCTCTGCAATTATTTTGATGATGGCATCGTGGTAGACAACCATGCCGTTAACGGACGCTCGTCAAAAAGCTTCATTGATGAAGGCAGATGGACTACTGTATATAACAAGATAAAGCCGGGCGATTATGTAATAATCCAATTCGGCCATAATGACGAAAAGGCTGACAAGCAGAGACATACAGAACCAGGTTCGACTTTTGATGAAAACCTTCGCAAGTTTGTAAGGGA
Organism: uncultured Prevotella sp.; assembly: GCA_900548745.1. Lineage (GTDB taxonomy): Bacteria > Bacteroidota > Bacteroidia > Bacteroidales > Bacteroidaceae > Prevotella. The sequence continues at coordinate 65 of URLQ01000045.1, read as the reverse complement.
GACACGTAAAAAAGGTGGAATACCTGTATTGATGAACAGTGTGGTGCGTCGTAATTTTAGTGGCA
>URLQ01000044.1 GCA_900548745.1 uncultured Prevotella sp. | reverse complement strand
GAACCCCTATGCCAAGATTGAGAATCTTGTATCCTAACCATTAGATGAATCCACCGCTTGTTAGTTAATGTTAATTGGAATCATGTTTCTTCCAATAAAAAAGAGTTGCTTATTGAGCAGCTCTCCTTGTGGTAGTGGATAGGGGAATCGAACCCCTATGCCAAGATTGAGAATCTTGTATCCTAACCATTAGATGAATCCACCATCATGATTCGCATCTTCTGAAATCACCTGCGGAAGCTGGGGGATTCGAACCCCCGGTACGATAAACTCGTACGGCAGTTTAGCAAACTGCTGGTTTCAGCCACTCACCCAAACTTCCTTCCGGTTGTCTCTGTTACCACAGGCATTTCGTTTAATGCGGTGCAAAGGTAGTGTTTTATTTTAAACTACCAAAACTTTTTGCAAATAAAATGACCTGAAATACTCGTTTTTATTGATTTTCCGGTATTTCAGGCCATATAATTCTACTTTTCTTACTCCTTTTACTGTTTCTTCAGCGTAGGGACGAGAGCGAAATAAACAAGGTCTTTGTCAGTCTTGTTTATCATCGAATGGCTGTGTCCGTCCGGACAGTAGTGCACCTGACCAGCCTTTACCACTTCCTCCTTGTCGTCATAGATGAATGTCGCTTCGCCCTCCACGATATACACAACCTCGCAGTTGCCTTCATGTTTGTGGTATCCGCTTGATGCTCCCGGCTTCAGCCGGCTCATCATTATCTTGTTGTCGCTGTCTATGAAGTTGCGGGTGTCGAGTTCGCCCTCACCGCCTTTGAAGTTCATTATCTGTTCTTCCTTGATGTTGTTGAAGTCTATTACCATAATGCTTTTTGTTTTATATTAGTTGTCTTTTCTTTTCCAGATGTTCATCACCTTGCGCTGTATGGCAAACTGGTTCACGGCCGTTACGAGTATGAACAGCGCAATGCCGAGTGTCAATGACATTATCATTGATGTAGACTCTATTTGCGGGAAGAGAGTCTCTATGATTCCCATGTAGTAGTCTCTTACGAAGAAGAGTATTGTCCATGTGATGAGCAATACGGCGATGTTCAATACTATTGTCAGCACCTGATATGGCATTGCCACCTTTGCCGGACTGTAGCCTATGAGCAGTAGGTTTTCAAGTTTTGACGAGTTCTTCTGTACGAGCAGGTATATGCTGAGCATGAGGATATAGAAGCTCAGAATGCTTATCACGAGACCTATTGCCATGACGAGCGACACTATCATCTTCAGGAAATATGTCGTCTTTTCGGCTTGCAGCTTGTCGCTTTCCACCTCGAAACCTTTCTTGTCGAGGTATTTCGTTATGTTGTCATCGGCAGGGTTGCCCACTTCAACTATCAGTCGGGTAGGGTCAGACTTCTGGTTCGGGGCGTAATACTCATTGCTCCAGTCCATGAACTTCTGTGGCACGAGGATTGTGTTCAGTCTGTTTGAGAATCCAATCACTTTTCCTTTGTACTCGTCGCTGTGGCCGTTGCCGTGGATGAATATCTTGAAGTCAATCATTCCCACAAGTCCGTCGCTGATCTTAGGCAGAGAATGACTTTGTGCGAAGCCGAAGTTATACATATTTATATATGTGCGTGGCAGGATTATCGGTACCTCCTTGCTGCCTTCTGTGTATGTCCAGTCTTGCAGCGGAACGTCAACGAAGCCGTCGGGAACGCTTTCGAAGAATAGTTCGGAGTTGAGTATTGACTGTCCGTTTACTCCCATGTTTGCATCCACCTTGTATTCCGTGGATGTGAATTTGCCAGCCTTCTTTGTGAAGTTTTGTGCGTTTATGTCGTCAATTTCCGATGCGTTGAAAGTGTTTGAGTTCCCGGAAATGGCGTTTGCTGCACCTATCTTCTTGCTTACGATAAGATAGTCAGCCTTCATGAAGCTGTCTTGCGAAGTGAATACGGGCAGTACGTCGTTGTAGAACTGAAATCCCAAAAGAACGATGAACATTCCGAAGAGGTTAGCGAAGAAGAAGCCTATAAACTGCGGAATGCTGATATGTTGTCTTAATAATTTCCAGACTAAATTCATAATTTATATGTTTTCTCGTAATTTAAATTCATGTGTTTGCCGATACTTGTCACTATTACTCCGGCTCCTTGTCTTTTTGCTTCAGTCATCATTATCTCAGCCATTATCTCCGAGTTGCGGTCATCGAGGTGGCTTATCGGTTCGTCGGCAAGGATAAAGTCGAAGGGCTGTACCAAAGCCCTTATCATAGCCACGCGCTGCTGCTGTCCGAACGACATCAGTCCTGCTTTGCTGTCGAGTTTGTCTGCAATGCCAAGCAGTTCGAACCATTCTTCTATCTGATGCCTTGTCTTGAATCCCGTCAGCTTGTTTTTTATCTCTACGTTTTCCCATGCCGTAAGCTCAGGGAAGAGACGCAGCTCCTGAAACAGGTAAGCAAGGTGGTTCTTGCGCATATCCACCCAGTTCTTCACTTTGTATTGCAGGGTAGGGGTCGTGTCGAACATTACTTTCCCCGTGTAGTCGTGTCTGTAGCCTAAGATGTAGCTGCAGAAGGTACTTTTACCTTTTCCGCTTTCCGCCTCTACAAGGTATAGTTTGTCTTTTTCGAAAGTGGCATTGTTGCGCCAGATGTCAGACTGCAGGTCTGCCTGATTGGCAAACACTTGTGGCACAACATTGTCAAATACAATTTTTTCCATTTTATTTAATACAGTATATTACGTTGTTGATATCGCCGAACAGTGGCTTTAGCATGTCGGTGAATGTCGTTAATTCCTTATTGTCGTTGAGCAGTTGTTTCAGATTCAGCGTCATGCAGAATCGCTGGCCTTCTGTCTCTTTTCTTACTTCAGCCGGCAGAGGCGTCTTCGATTGTTTCAGTATGCTGAAAGCAATGTCTTTGTCGGTGCTTCCGTAGAATTCGTTGCTGTCGGAAACGCCGAACCAGAAGTTCGTGTCGCTGCTCTTGAACCAGAAGCTGTTCTTTCCGCAGTTCTCTATAGAGCTTCCCGCAGGACATGATTTCTTCCAATAGTCAACGTCTTCAAGGAAGTCGCTCTTTGCCAGTTGGGCTGCCATGGTCATGCTTATCTTTTCTTCCGAATATGATGATATGCCCAATGCCAGGTCTCCGTCCACGCTTCTTAGAATGTTGTCCATGTCTACGGCAGTGTTCATGCCGGCAAGTAGAGAGCCGAGTCCGGCATTGCTTTTCATCATGTTCACGAAGTCGGTACCTTTCACGTTCATGAAGATAGAGCAAAGCGTGTTGCCGGGAATGTTGCTGGTGTATTTCCCGTTTATCTTTCTGAACTTCGCGATGTTCTCTTTCAGACCTTTGTCTATGCCTTTGTTGAAGGAGAATGATTCTCCGGTAATGTTGAGGCATCCGTTGTTTGCAGCCTTCATTGCTGCTGCAATGAAAATCTGCGAGGCGTCAGCTTCTTTCGGAGCGCCGAGAGTGAAGGGAGCCGAAATCTTTTCCGGCAATGCCGTAGCCTGTGCCACCATAGCTATCGGACTGTCTATACTGTCGAGCTTTTCAAACAGTTGAGAACCTTTCACTCCGTCGTCCTCTTCCTGCTTCAGGTATTTGGCTATTGAGCGTATGGCTTCCGCCTGTTGTGCTGGCAGGACAGGACCTATTATTATCATAGCTTTGCCATTGAAGCCGACAGCCCATGAACCTTTAAGTAGTGTGAAGGTCATCTCTCTCTTTTCTGTCGGCTTGCTGCATGTGCCGTCTTTGGATAGAGCGGTGAGCCAGTCTTTCAGTTTTTCCTCGTCATTCACCTTTACACAGGAACCAAGGTTGCCGTCTGTTGTCTCAAAGAAAAACAGTTTGCTTGTCAGGTCGATGCCGCAGTCCTCTACATCATCCACTTTGAATAACGACTTCAGCAGTCTGCCGTCCTGTTGTCCTGTCTGTTCACCCACCGCTTTGCAGTCTACAGCGATGAGAGCATTACTGTTACCTGGGATTGCATTGATATAGTCATCTCCGGAGCATGATGAATATATGCATACACAAATGATAGTAATCAATGCCTGTATGATAAGTCTTCTTGTCTGTTTCATTTTCTTCTTTGTTGTTCTTGATAAATGATTTTCTATATTTACGCTAAAGTGTTTATATATAAGCACATTACGGATATTGCTGCCGGTAATGAATGTCGGCGTTGTTTAGAAACGACATTAGACGCAGCCATGCCGCATGGTACTTTCGTGCAAAGTTAGAATAAACAATTCAAGTCGAGATTAGTTTAACCTACTTTAACTCGCTGAATATAAGATGTGTTGATAATGAGCATGATTGTCGCTTTCTGTGTTAAACAGCAACTCCTGAGCCATAGGTACTTCTGGGTGGACTCTATATCCACGGATATCCTATGGTTCAGGAGTTGTCTGTTATAGAAGTAGACTGTTGGTCTGTATGGTCTGACTATTCATGTCGGATAAATCAAATCGCTTGCAGAACAAGTCTCAAGAACTCATATCCCCTTCTTCTTATTTCCTGTTTACCAGCTGTGCCGTCATTGCTGCATACAGTGCTGCCGTTTCGGTGCGTAGTCTGCTCTTGCCGAGAGATACAGGCACGTAGCCTTTGTTAATCGCCATTTTCACCTCATCGATGGAGAAGTCACCTTCTGGACCAATCAGAACGGTAATGTCTTCCGCTTTGTCCTTGTTTGCAGAGAGTGTGTCAAACAGGTCCACGCTGTCTATCTCGTTATAGCAGTGGGCTATGAACTTTAGTCCTTTTCTTTCCTTGCCGACAAAATCCTTGAATGATGTAAGCGGTGTTAGTATTGGTTTCCATGGTTTTCTGCTTTGTTTCATGGCAGACACGATAATCTTGTCCAGTCTTACCGTGCGCATAACTTTCCGCTCGGAAAACTTGCAGTTCAGGAAGGCAAGCTCGTCAACACCAATCTCAGTGGCTTTTTCAGCAAACCATTCTGTTCTGTCCATCATCTTTGTCGGAGCCATCGCAATGCATATATTGCCGTTCCATGTTTTCTCTTGCGGCATTTTTTCTTTTATTTCATACATGCAGTGCTTAGTGGCGGCGAGAGTAACCATGGCCCGATAGAATGATCCTTCTCCGTCCATGAGAAACATTTCGTCGTCGCTCTTCAGACGTAATACTCTCAGAGCGTGCATCGCCTCTTCTACAGGCAGTTCTGTAGCATTGGCTGCATCGGGTACATAAAAATATCTTGCCTCTTTCATATCTTTGTATATTTCTTAGTCTTGTATTTTTGAGTTTTTGTTCTCTTGTCGTTTTCTCCTTTCCAGCTCATCGTGTATCTTCGATGCCGTTTCGTAGTCCTCTGCCTGTATTGCTCTTTCAAGAGTTTCCTGCAGTATGGAGCTGTTGATGACGTTGATAGGAATGGATACTTTATCTGTGCATGAACGGTTTTTGATGGATTGTTTCTTCATCAATGTACCCTCTATATAAATAGGTATATCCAGCACCAATGACAGAAGGACCGCTTCGCTTGCCTTGATTTTGTACATCTCGGCAGAGTCTTCACCGACGATAAATGTCTTGTATTGCTCCTCTTCGAGTCCGAGTATGCAGACGTAATATTTTCTTTCGTCCTTGCATCTTGCCTTCAGCATGGCAGCCATTACTTCGGGTAGGGTATTGCTCTTATCCATCTTGTGCTTCATTCTGATGTCTATAGCCTCCGCTGTGTTCCAGTCGCAGACGATAGATATCAGTCGCTCGTGCGATTCATCGGTTAGCGTGATGAGTCCTATCTTCTCATTTCCTGCTATCTCCGACACGCTGTTGAATAAAAGTCTGACGTTATTCATTTATAACACTGTCCTTCCTTATTACTTGTCTTCTTTATGTTTGAACATCATAGCGAAGCTTACTCCTACAGCGAGTGCAAAGCCTGCGAATATAAACCAGCAGGTCTGCCAGTCGCCAACGAGGAAACCGTCTTCTGTCCATGAGCAATAGTGGTTTACTATTTCTCCAGCGAGCAGGGTACCTATTGTCGCACCGAGTCCGTTTGTCATGAGCATAAACAGTCCCTGTGCGGAAGCCTTTATGTCTTCGCTGCAGGCGGCATTTACAAACAGTCCGCCCGAAACGTTGAAGAAGTCAAATGCCACACCGTATACGAGACAAGAGAGTATGAACAATGTTACTCCAGGGAATGCAGGATCGCCAAGACCGAAGAAGCCGAATCTCAAGACCCATGCGAACATGGCGATGAGCATAACGTTCTTTATTCCGTATCTCTTCAGGAAGAAAGGAATGAGCAGTATGCAGAATGCTTCGGCAATCTGGGAGATAGATACCAATAGCGTAGCGTTGTTAGCGGCGAAAGTGTCGGCAAGCGACGGGTCAGCCTTGAAGTGTGTAATGAAAGGAGTGGCATATCCGTTTGTCACCTGAAGTGACATGCCGAGCAGACCGGAGAAGATAAAGAACAGAGCCATCTTCTTGGTCTTGAAAAGCTTGAAGGCATCAAGTCCGAACATCTCCACGAGTGACTGCTTCTTGTTCTTGTCTTTCTTCTCTGCAAGCTTACACTGCGGAAGCATGAAGAAGCTGTATACAAACAGAAGAATGCCGAGCAGCCCCGAAACGCAGAACTGCATGTGGGTGTATTGGAACTTGTTTGCATTGTCGGCAAGTGTCAGAGAGAACCCTCCGTCGCCTATTGTCGCGCAGTTGACAAACCACATGGTGGCGATGAATCCCACCGTGCCGAGCACACGGATAGGCGGGAAGTCCTTCACCGTGTCGTACCCTCTGTCTTGCAGAATCTTGAAGGCTACGGTGTTCGACAGTGCCAGCGTAGGCATGTAGAACGCCACGCTCATGGTATAGATTGCGATGAATACCGTCTTGTCAGGCACAGCCTGGCTTGCTCCTATAAGGCAGAGCGCAATCATTCCTGCTCCTGCTGCGAGGTGACAAAGTCCCAGTAGTCGCTGTGGCTGTATCCATTTGTCTGCCACAATACCCATGAGGGTAGGCATGAAGATGGATACGATACCTTGTATAGCATAAAACCATGATATTTCTGCTCCCATTCCCGCTTTGCCGAGATAGTTGCCCATTGAGGTGAGGTATGCACCCCATACAGCAAACTCCAGGAAGTTCATCACAGACAAGCGTACTTTCAAATTCATTGTATTATAATTTATTAGTTAATCAAATATTATAATTATAATGCAAAGATAGTGTAAAAACGCAAATAGCCCAAGAAAACGTATGTTTTTTTCTTTTACATAATATAAAATGCCTCTATCCGTAGTTGGTAACGGATGGAGGCATTATGAAGTGTAAGTGATATATTAGAACTCACTTGTAAAGTGGAACTTAATATGCTTGAAGTCCTGTTGCGCCATCGACAGCACATAGCCGGAGTCGGCAAGGAACACATCTCTGCCGTCCTTGTCTTTTGCCATATACTGGTATTTGCGCTTCTTGAAGTTTTCGAGTTCTGCCGGATCGTCGCTTTCCACCCAGCAAGCCTTGTACAGATGTACCGGCTCCCAGCGACACTTGGCGTTGTATTCGTTCTCCAGTCGGTATTGTATCACCTCAAACTGCAGCTGACCTACAGTTCCGATAATCTTTCTTCCGTTGAACTGGTTTACGAACATCTGTGCCACACCCTCGTCCATAAGCTGGTCGATACCTTTGTTGAGCTGTTTGCTCTTCATAGGGTCATCGTTCTCTATATACTTGAACATCTCAGGAGAGAATGAAGGCAGTCCCTTGAAGTGGAGCTTCTCTCCGTCGGTCAGCGTGTCGCCAATCTTGAAGATTCCGTTGTCCGGCAGACCAACAATATCTCCCGGGTAAGCCTCTTCGATGGTACTCTTGCGCTGAGCCATGAACTGTGTAGGTGAGGAGAAACGCACCGTCTTGCCCTGACGTACATGAAGATATGGCTTGTTGCGCTCAAACTTACCGCTGCACACCTTGCAGAAGGCGATACATGAGCGGTGGTTAGGGTCGATGTTTGCCGTAATCTTGAAGATGAAACCCGTGAATTTCGGTTCTTCGGGCTTTACCATTCGTTCCACAGCCTGTGTAGGACGTGGACTTGGGGCTATCTTTACGAAGCAGTTGAGAAGCTCCTGTACTCCGAAATTGTTCAAGGCAGAACCGAAGAATACCGGTGCGACGGTAGCCTCTCGGTAGTCTTCCACATTGAATTCAGGATAGACACCCTCTACGAGCTCAAGGTCTTCGCGCAGCTTTCCTGCGTCCTGGTCTCCGATATGTGCATCGAGGTCGCTGCTGTTTATGTCTACCTCCACCTTTTCCGTTACGCGCTGTTTGTCGGGAGTAAAGAGGTCGAGCTTGTTCTCATATATGTTATACACGCCCTTGAACTTCGCACCTTGGTTGATAGGCCATGACAGGGGGCGCACCTTAATCTCCAGTTCCTCCTCCAGTTCGTCGAGCAAATCGAACGGGTCGCGTCCCTCTCGGTCCATCTTGTTGATGAAAATGATGACAGGGGTCTTGCGCATTCGGCAGACGCTCATCAGCTTTCTGGTCTGCGCCTCCACACCTTTCGCTCCGTCCACCACGATGATGGCGGAGTCAACGGCAGTCAGAGTGCGGTAAGTGTCCTCGGCAAAGTCCTGGTGACCGGGAGTATCGAGGATATTCACTTTGTATCCTTCGTAGTCAAACTCCATCACGGATGTTGAAACAGAGATACCACGCTGCTTCTCAATGTCCATCCAGTCGGATGTAGCGGTCTTGCGTATCTTGTTGTTCTTCACCGCACCCGCCACCTGAATCTGGCCTCCGAAGAGGAGAAATTTCTCGGTAAGCGTAGTCTTACCGGCGTCAGGATGCGAGATGATGGCGAAGGTTCTTCTTCTTTCTATTTCGTTAGCCATTATACTTATTTGTTGTTTTTAGTCTTTCACTGCTCCCATATTTCTCATGCAAGTCTCAAGGCTGTCCACCCAATATGGTATGTTTATGCCGAATGTCTCCTTTATCTTGGTCTTGTCGAGAACGCTGTATGCCGGACGTGTCACCGGACTCGGGAACTCATTGCTGTGGCAAGGCTGGATGTTGCATTCCGTATTTCCTGCCAGACGGGCGATCTTTATCGTGAAATCGTACCAGCTGCACACACCTTCATTAGAGAAATGGTAGATGCCGGAGTTGCCTTCAAAAAGTCTGTTCTCCACGATATGGTTTATTGTCTTTGCCAGGTCCAGGGCGTATGTCGGAGTACCGCATTGGTCAAATACCACCTTCAGCTGCGGCTTTGTGGCAGTGAGGTTTAGCATAGTCTTTACGAAGTTCTTGCCGAATTCCGAATATAGCCATGCCGTGCGCAGTATGATGTGGTTGACTCCCGTGGCGATGATCTTCTCCTCGCCGTGAAGCTTTGTCAGTCCGTATACGCCAGTAGGTGTTCCTTTCTGGTCTTCTTTGCATGGCGTGTTGTAAGGGTCTCCGCCGAAGACGTAGTCTGTACTTACATGTACGAGCAGACCGCCCACCTCTTTCATCGCCTTTGCAAGGTTTTCCGGTGCTGTTGCGTTAAGTGTCTCCACAATGTCGCCAGCCGTTTCTGCGGCATCCACGTTGGTCCATGCTGCACAGTTGATGATGCACCTGATGTCATTCTCCTTGACCATCTTGCGGATGTCCTCAAGAGAGGTTATGTCAAGATGTGTATAACCTTCACAAACATCGGTGAAGATGAATCTATCTTTACTTTCCTTAGCCACGAGTTGCATCTCGTTTCCGAGCTGTCCTCCGGCTCCTGTTACCAAGATATTCATTGTCTATAGTTTTTATAATGTTCTTTAGTCTTCAAATTTCAGTTCGCCTTTCTTGTCTTTCAGATAATAGTCAGACAGCATGCCTATGAAGGTTGTTATCTCCTTTATGGCATGTTCCGTGTCGGGCGAGACGGTTTTCTTCTGCAGTCTGAGCATCATCACTCCGTAAAGTGCGTTGAAGCAGGTTTCTATTTCATTCTCGTTGTTGTCGGCTCCACGCTTGCGCAGCTCCACAATAAATGGCAACACCTTATAATATTCACTGTTGTAGAAAGGGAACTTTGAACTTGACAACAGCTCTGCACTAAGCTCCGAAAGCTGCTGTATGACGATTTTGTTTATCTGCAGGTGTCCGTGCTCGCGGCATCCCTCACTGTTCATCATTCTGACAAGATTGCCATACCAGTCCGTCATTTCCTCCTTCTGCTCGTCAGTATAGTTGAATCTCTCGATATATTCGCGTCGTATTCTTGCCAAAGAGCAGTCGTACGCACGGATGATATCTTCTATTTGCCACATGTAAAGCAAATACTCTGCAATGTTTTTCTTTCTTAGTTCCTGGGATATGAACATATAATATTATTTTTTGCAATCAAAAAAAACTTCCTTATTGTCCTATGCTTGGCAGCGTGTAAAGGTTAAAGACCGTTCCGATAAGCACAATGATAGACATTATGATGACGATGCTTCCCACCACCTTATTAATAATCTGTATGCCGTTGGTGTCGAACACCGCACGAATCTTGTCGACAAGCCACGTAAGACCATACCACCAGAGCATTGCTCCGGCAATGATGCCGAAGTAGCCTACGCTCATTTCGAACGGATGGTCGGGGATGATGAATGCGAACTGTGCAAACAGTCCCATCATGAGCATGATGATAAGGGGGTTTGAGAACGTGACGAGGAATGCCGTCACGCCGTTGTGTACTAAAGAACCCTTCGTGTTCTTGTTGCTGACATGGACATTCTTCATCGGGTTGCTGCGGAAAGAATACAGTCCGAACAGCATGAGGATGACACTTGCGCTGATCTGCAGGATATATCTGTAGTGGGAGTTGCTGATGAAATCCATCACGAACGACATTCCGAGACCTGTAATCAGAGCATATATAAAATCGCTCAGGCATGCTCCGATGCCCGTAACGAATCCGAACCATCTGCCTTTGTTCAGGGTGCGCTGCACACAAAGTACTCCCACCGGTCCCATCGGAGCCGACACGAGGATACCTATCAGTACGCCCTTGCATAGCAAATCTAATATGTTAATATGAAATGGAAATGGCATAACGGGTGCAAAGGTCCGTAATTTTTACGAAAGATACAAATTTTGTGTATGAAAGTTTGTTACAATAATAATAATTCTCTTATTCTTGATATAGATTATGGCAAAGTGGCAGATTGAAAAAAAACTGGGAATTTTGTTTTGTCCAATCTTACAAAAAATCTATCTTTGTACAGAATTTTCTAAAAACATTAATTTTCTTTTGACATAATCATTCATGATAATGGAAGCACAATTGACAGGAAGACCATATACAATAGGTCTTGATTTAGGAGGAACAAATGCTGTATTCGGCATAGTAGACGGTCTGGGAAACATCGTGGAGCATACTTCAATCAAAACGCAGGAGTATGACACTGCCGAGGCTTTTGTAGATGCTGCAGTAAAGGCTCTTATGCCGATAATCGACAAGGTGGGTGGAATAAACACCATCGAGGGCATGGGTATCGGTGCACCTAATTCCAACTTTTACGACGGCACTATCGCCTATGCCCCGAATATCACTTGGGCACACGATTGTGTAGTGCCTTTCGCCAAGATGTTTAACGAAAGACTTTCCATTCCTGTTTCAATAACCAATGATGCCAATGCCGCCGCTCTCGGAGAGATGACGTATGGCGTGGCTAAGGGAATGAAGAACTTCATCATGATAACCCTTGGCACGGGTGTCGGTTCGGGCATCGTGATAAACGGACAGATGGTGTATGGCTCCGACGGACTTGCCGGCGAGCTTGGCCACGTGATAATGAGAAGGGAGAACGGCAGACTTTGCGGATGCGGCAGAAACGGCTGTCTCGAGGCTTATTGCTCGGCAACAGGTGTTGCACGCACGGCAAGGGAATTTCTTGAAAACTCCGAAGAACCGTCGCTGCTACGTGAGATGAAGCCGGAAGACATCACTTCGCTGGAAGTGTCGAAGGCTGCGGCAAAGGGCGACGCTTTGGCTTTGAGAGTGTATGAGTTTACGGGAAAGATGCTGGGAGAGGCTTGCGCTGACTTCGCGACATTCTGCTCTCCGGAGGCTTTCGTCTTCTTCGGAGGACTGACAAAAGCCGGCGACCTGCTGATGAAACCACTTCTGAAGAGCTATACGGAGAACGTGATGGGCATATTCCGTGGCAAGGCTAAGTTCCTGATAAGCAGTCTCGACGGAGCAGGAGCAGCGGTGCTTGGAGCAAGTGCAATAGCAAAGAATGCTGAACACTAAGTAGCAGATGCCCCGCATGTCGCAGACATTGATGATGTATGTTGCATAAGGGCGGTAAACGGCTTGGACTATGGTTCCGCAGCTTGTCATCATGACGGTAGCGAACCATGACCTAAGCTGTTCTTGTTTTAAGGTCTGCGAACAGCGATTGTTAAGGAAGACAATTCTCCTTGTCAACTCGTCTCCTTGTCAACTTGTCAACTTGTTTAGCAAGCTGGAAACTTGAGAAACTTAAATAACACTTAAATAAGATTTGTATAGATGGATAATATTAGTGCTTTGTTTTTCGACATCGACGGCACATTGGTGAGCTTCAAGACGCACCAGATACCGCGGTCTACCGTTGAGGCTATAGCGAAAGCAAAGGAAAACGGGGTGGGGATTTATATTTCCACTGGCAGACCGTTGCAGATTATTACAAACCTGAAGGATATAGAACCGTACATCGATGGCTATATAACAACTAACGGAGCTTTGTGTTTTGTCGGCAGCAATGTGGTATGCTGCAATCCTATTCCGAAGAAAAATGTAGACTTCCTGCTTTCCGATGCCGACAGATATGATTATGCAGTGATTGTGGTCGGAGAGAGCGGAGTGAGGCTTTACAACAAGAAGCCTGTCTTTGACGAGGTCTTTGTCAGAGGCCTGAATGTCACGAATATAGACACCACGTTGTCTGTTGCAGACATGCTCGAAAAGGAGAAGGTGCTTCAGTTTACTCCTTTTATATCGGCAGCCCACGAGAAGGCGCTGATGGAGAATCTTCCAGGATGCGTTTCCGGCAGGTGGCATCCGGCATTTACCGACATTACTGCGAAGGCTGCCGACAAGGGGAAGGGACTTGAAGCAATGGCGTCTTATCTCAACATCGCCATTTCCCAGACTATGGCTTTTGGTGATGGAGGCAATGATATTGCTATTCTGAAGCGTGCCGGAATAGGTGTTGCCATGGGGAATGCCGGCGATGGGGCGAAAGCTGCTGCCGACTATATCACCACCTCTGTTGATGAAGACGGCGTGTGGAATGCACTGAAGCACTTCGGTGTTATTTGATATGGTGCATCATTGTATATGTTGTAATGTTATTTTGTCTTAAAAACCTGGATGCGTTTTTTTAAGAAATGCAGATTTTTGAGTGTAAAATATTTTGTAAAATGGCAGATAAAACCGCAAGGTTGAAATCTGTCATTTTTTGTATCAAATAGAAAGTAGGTAACTTTCTCATAGAAATTCGGTAACTTTCTCATAGAAAGTCCGTAACTTTCTAAAAATAACCTGCCGACTTACTAAAAGAGCTTCCGTAGGTGGTCATTGTTGTTAGGTTGATTTTCTGTGTGAAAGGTGTGTGTCAGGTTGTTGTGCTTGATAACTAATATTAACATATGTTTATGGATATTATCATCTTGTACTAATAGATGTGTGAAGAAATATGGATTTAGTATATAGAGTTCCTCGGTATAATAAAAATGATGGCTTCGGAATATACTCTCCGAAGTCATCATTTTATTGGTAGTATGCTTACTTTGCCATTTCCTTGATGTAAACATCCCGTTTCGGGAATGGCATCTCAATGTCGTTTTCGTTGAGCGTGTTGTAGATACATTCGCTGATTTTGCTTTCTGTCACAACCTGTTTGGTTACGTCAACCCAACATATAAACTTGAAGTTGATGCTGTTGTCTCCGAACTCAGTGAAGAGCACACTGAGAGGTTTCTCCTTGTCGATATAAGGAATGTTTAAGGCTTCTACGGCGGCAATAATCACTTTGCGCATACGCTCAACGTTAGTGCCATAGCCCACTCCGAAGTTCACGACAGAGAGCTCAAAGCCATGATTGCGTGTCAGGTTCTTGTAGTTCTTGGTGAAGAGCTGTGAGTTCTGGAAGGCGATTACAGAACCGTCGGTAGCCTCAATCATAGTACTCGTATAGCTTATGCTGCTCACTCTTCCGCGTGTGCCGTCACATTCTATCCAGTCGCCGATGTTGATGCGTCCTGCCATCAGTGAGATGCCGTAATATATGTTTTCAAGAATGTCTTTGGATGCAAAGCCGACACCGGTGGACAGACCGCCAGACACGACAACCAGCCATGTGTTGCTCACATGCAGTATGGCAAGGCTTATCAGTAGCCAGATGCCCCATACGAGAACCTGTATGACGTTCTTCCCCATCACATTGCGGCTTGCTGCCGTGCGGGAGTCCTTCTTGTTGAAGTGGAGCTGCATGAAGGCAATCGTCGTGTTGCTGATATAGGCAAAGATGAACCATAATACCAGGACCATCACAATGGAAGAAATGCTCACACTGAAGTTGCTTACGTCGATGAACCTTGCGTTGAACAGTCTTACTACCAGTTCGGTAAGGTTGAACACGTCGGCAGCCCAATATACGGAAATCAGAATGGATGAGACTCCCATTATCGGCAGTCCCACCTTCAGGATAAGGTTATATATCCAGATTCTGTTTATAGGCTTCTCCTCAATATGATGCTTTGCAGCATATTTCGCAAGCCATTCGGCAAGGCAGTTTATGGTCAGGATGCAGGTGAGCTGCATTATCCACCAGATGAGAATCTGTACGCTTAGTAGCGTATAGCCTATCCATGAGCAGATGGTGCTTGCCACGAAGACAACCAATGAGATGTATGTGAAGAACATGTCGGAACGAGGAATGTTCTCGTTGTGCCTTGATATTACGCTCCATTGCCAGATTGTGCAAAGCAACAGGATTGGAGGGAAGATGAGGTTCACCAGGTCGTTTGGTACCAGTGCGATGCGGAAGGTGATGACAATGAAGCCTACCAGCGTGAGTGGTGAGTATATGCGGAATGCACTCTTTATCTGTTTGCCGTCCACTCTGAGCAGCAGTGAGATAAGTATTACGCCGAGCAGCCATGCATATTCCACAAGCAGGTTACTTGCCATGGCAATGAAGTTCTGGTTGACGGCGTTTCTGATGATACCTATTATAATAGCAAAAGTCACCGTTGACGTAGCCATCATGATGCAAGGGCGCTTCAATAGAAACTGTTCTGTGCGAAGTTTCCTTGGCATGAGGTATCTGATGGCGAGCAGGTTCAGGAGAATGGAGATGATACCATAGAAGACGATGCTGAGAAACAGTCCCACTATCATCCTTGAGTCCCATTGCGAATGCAGCTTCTTGGATGTATGGTATTTGTCGTTTACGGTCTCTGCCGTCTTGTTGACCTGCGTGCCGAGGTTCGACAATATGCTGAAATAGTTTTCCCCTACATTCTTGAAGATGTTGTTCTGTATCTCGCTGTATCTTGAGTTTGCGTAGTCGTTGAGATATTTAAGACGGTGTTCCGTCATGTCGTAGTATTTGATATAGTCCTGAAGCATGTTCTTGCTTTCAAGCAGGTTGTTGCGTATGCTCACGGCAAGGGTGAGACACACGTTGCGGTCTATCTTCGCTTTTGGTGAAAGAGTCATTGTAGGCATCGACTGAAGGGAGCCTACAAGACTGTCGTAGCGTGCCACCTCTCCGTTTATTTTAGTTACATAAGAGCGGAAAGGCAATGAATTCTCCTTGAAATCGCGGAACTGGTCGGTTGCCTCATGGCAGGCGTAGGCCAAGTCGAACACATAGTCCAGCTTCTGAGAGTAGAGCATCAGTGCGTTCTGGTTGCTTTTCGAGAGGATGGCAAACAGATTTTTCTTTACCTTATCGCTTGAGTTCTTGAACTTTATCTGCATCCTTTTCTGTTCCTGATGGGTCTGTGTAAGCTCATTTCTCAGGATGGACAGAGTGTTGTTCAAGTCCTTTTCCTTCAGCACGGCTTGGCTCGGCAAGGCGAAGAGAAACATTAGCAGATAGAATATAAATAGTCTTTTTTTCATTCCTTGGTTTTATTTTTTGCTGCAAAAATACTATTTTATTTACTCATTTTGCTTATATTTGCCATGATTTTTTCAATATGAGTATAAAAAGCAGTAATGAAATATATGGAAGATTTCAAAGAGCCTTTAGTTCTTGTTGCCGACAGTGGCAGTACAAAGACAGACTGGTGTCTCTTTTCGGACGGTAAGACAATAGTACGTTTTTCAACCCAAGGCATCAATCCTTTCCATCAGAGGGAAGACACGATAAGGGATATTGTAGGCAAAGAGCTTCATACGGCAATAGACGGTGCGGTAGGACTGTTGTCGCAAGTGTCGTCAATACGCTTCTATGGAGCAGGATGCAGGGGAGAGGCGGCGGATAGTCTGCGCAGCATACTTCTTGAGGCATTTCCCGGATGTTGTGATGTCTTTGTAGGAAGCGACCTTATGGCTGCCGCCCATGCCGTGTGTGGTACGGAAGAGGGTATAGCCTGCATTCTTGGCACGGGGGCAAACTCCTGTCTGTATGATGGTGTGAAGATTGTGCGGAATGTTTCTCCGCTGGGCTATATCCTTGGTGATGAAGGCAGTGGGGCAGTGCTTGGAAAGCTTTTCATCAACGCTTTGTTCAAAGGCGATATGCCGGAGAATCTGCGTACGGAATTTCTTGAACTGTCGGGAATTACCCTTGATGACATTATTCGGCGCGTATATCGTGAGCCTATGGCAAACCGTTGGCTCGCTTCATTGTCGCCGTTCATTCATTCTCATCTTGACAGTCGGCAGGTGAATGACCTGGTAGTAGCCAACTTCGTGGACTTTTTCAAGAAAAACATTGACCACTATTCCCGTAAGGATTTGCCTGTGGGTGCAGTCGGCAGTGTTGCTTATTATTATAAGGAGCAGTTGGAGGAAGCAGCCATGCGGTGTGGCTATCGTTTGGGTAGAATTGTAAAGAATCCTATGGATATATTGATGAATGGATAATTTTTTTCCTGTTTGTCTTTGTCGGTAAGATATAAAATAGTAATTTTGGCGAAAATTAACCGTAAATCTATTATTAATGTGAAAAAGATTAAGCTTGGACTTTTGCCGAGAATCGTCATTGCAATAGCCTTGGGCATTGTATTTGGCAACATTTTCTCAGAGGGGGTTGTAAGAGTGTTTCTGACTTTCAATGGGATTTTCAGCCAGTTTCTTGGTTTCCTTATCCCGTTGATTATCGTGGGGCTTGTGACACCCGCCATTGCCAACATCGGCAAGGGGGCAGGCAAGATGCTTCTTGCCACTACGCTTCTTGCTTATGGTGCCACACTACTGTCGGGATTCTTCTCTTATGGAGTGAGCGAGCTGACTTTTCCATCGATGATAAATGAAGGGGCTTCGTCTACGGCATTGACGACGACCCACGACCTGAAGCCGTTCTTCACCGTGGAGATTCCTGCCGTGATGAATGTAATGACGGCACTCGTCATGTCTTTTACGCTCGGTCTCGGTATAGCGAGCATCAAGAGCACTGCCATGAAGAATGTCTTCTCTGACCTGATGCAGATTATAACAAAGACAATACAGGTTGTCATCATCCCACTGCTGCCGCTTTATATCTTCGGCATCTTCCTGAACATGACCTATGCAGGAGATGTGGCACGTGTGCTGACGGTGTTTATAAAGATTATCGGCGTTATATTCATTATGCATATCTTGCTGCTCGTATTCCAGTATACCGTGGCTGGACTATGGACCAGAAAGAATCCGTTCAAGCTCCTGTCAAATATGCTTCCTGCTTATTTTACCGCGCTTGGCACCCAGTCTTCGGCAGCAACCATACCGGTTACTCTGCATCAGACAATAAAGAACGGGGTGAGGGAAGATGTGGCTTCGTTTGTCATCCCTCTCTGTGCCACCATCCACATGTCGGGTAGTGTCATGAAGATTGTGGCATGTGCCATGGCATTGATGATGATGCAGCATGTTGCATATGACTTTCCTATGATGGCAGGCTTTATCTGTATGCTCGGCGTTACTATCGTTGCTGCTCCCGGTGTGCCGGGTGGAGCGATAATGGCTTCTCTTGGTGTGCAGGCCTCAATATTGGGATTTGATGAGAGCATGCAGGCACTGATGATAGCTCTTTATATAGCGATGGACAGTTTCGGTACGGCATGTAACGTTACTGGCGACGGCTCGCTTGCATTGCTGATAGACAAATGGTTCAAGAAATAAGGTATGTGGGGACGTGGACAATGTGCTTCCGTTCCGGCAAAATAACATATTTATGTTGTGATTTTAGGTGATATGTTGAAAATAACAGATAATACAGGTCTTATTTTACGATTTATTCACTTTTAATTGTTGAATGTAATATAAATTATGTACCTTTGCATGGAATTTTGACAGTCAAATTTTTTTATTCAAATAAAATATTTATGTATTTTATACTATTTATTACCGTTATCTTGACGGCAGTTGTATTGGTCGTTGGAGCATACGTAGTTGCGAAACTCGTAGGTCCTCGTTCGTACAATCCAGTAAAGGGACAACCCTTTGAGTGCGGTATTCCGACGCGCGGCACATCTTGGTTGCCGATGCACGTTGGATACTATCTCTTTGCCATCCTTTTCCTGATGTTCGATATCGAGACAGTGTTCCTGTATCCATGGGCTGTGGCAGTCAAGCAGTTTGGACCGATGGCTTTGTGTAGCATCGGATTCTTCCTGTTAGTGTTAGTATTTGGCCTTGCATATGCATGGCGGAAAGGAGCGTTGGAATGGAAGTAAGAAAACCCGTTATCAAGAGTATTCCTTACGACGAGTTTAAGGACAACGAGACGCTTGAGAAAATCGTAGAGCAGCTCCATGAGGGCGGATGCAAC
>URLQ01000043.1 GCA_900548745.1 uncultured Prevotella sp. | reverse complement strand
GCACGTACAGTTCTTAATGGGGAAAGCGGCAGCAATGCCGCCGACCTACATAACACATATGGAAGAAATGACAAACATAATACCATCAATGAGATTCGATGAGTTTAAGTATTCTTGGAAGGTAACAACCTTAGGTGAAATAACTCGTCAATATAGGGAGTCTAACAAGAATGTTCATCATCAGAATCTTTTGTCATTGAGCTATGGCAAGATAGTGCGCAAGGATATAGAATCTAAAAAAGGACTTTTACCTGCTTCATTCGATACTTATCAGATAATAAAGAAAGATATTATCGTTTTTCGAGTGACCGATCTTCAAAATGACAAGAAAAGTCTTCGAGTTGGCATATCCGAAGAAGAAGGCATCATTACACCTGCTTATGTCTGTGTGGAGTGTGATACTAGAGTTGTAGATCCGCATTATCTCTACACACTGCTTCACTATTATGATGATATAACCAAAGTCTATTATAAAATGGGTGATGGTATGCGCCAGACATTGGCTTATTCCGACCTCAAAGAATTGAAGGTGTATTTGCCAAATTTTCCTGAACAACATAAAATTGTTGAGTGCTTTGAATTGCTAGACAAGCAAATCCAAATATCATCAAAAAAAATAGCATCTCTCCGACAAATGAAGACTGCTTCTCTTCATGCAATGTTCCCACAAAAAGGTGAGACAAGGCCTAGAGTTAGATTCAAAGGATTTGAAGATGAATATTCTTCAATGACAGCCAACGAATTGTTCAAGACCTTCGACGAAAGGAACCATCCAGAGCTTCCTGTACTATCAGCATGTCAGGATATTAGAGGAATGGCTCCTCGAAGTGAAAGTGGATATGATATTTTCCATGATAAATCAAACGAGGTGACATACAAGCGTGTGTTGCCAGGTCAGTTCGTCATCCATCTTCGTTCATTTCAAGGTGGCTTTGCACACTCGTCCGTTGAAGGTATTTGTTCTCCGGCATATACAGTATTCGGTTTCAAGGAAGATGACAAACACGATGACTATTATTGGAAGTACATCTTTATGTCTAAAGCTTTCATTGATCGCTTGAAACTGATTACTTATGGTATTCGAGATGGTCGTTCAATCAGTTTTAAGGAGTTTATGGAAATGGACTTTGTTTTCCCTTCTTATGAAGAGCAGAAACAGATTTCTATTTTCTTCCGTACCATCGACAAACAAATATCTCTCGAAGAACAGAAACTAGAATCACTAAAACGCATCAAATCATCGTGTCTTGATAAGATGTTTGTTTAATCAAAATATTCAACATGGGCAAGACTATAACAACATACTTGATTGACGGAACGCCAAAGGGAGTGCAAACCGTCGTGATAAGCAACCGCACAATGATTGCTTATAATATACCCCGTACACGCATAGACATTTTGCGAGAAGATGAACGTAAAGAATTGCGTACGCCGGCTTTGTATATACTAATAGGTGAAGAAGAGAGCGGAAATCCGAAAGCTTATATCGGTGAGACCGAAAACTTTGATAAGAGAGTCCGTGACCATATCAATAAGAAGGATTTCTGGCAAAGAGCTTTGGTATTTGTCTCGCTTGCCCATGACAAGACAAAGGCTGACGTGCAGTATCTTGAAAAGAGATCTGTGGAGCTTGCACTGAAAGTCAATCAGTATACGCTGGATGAGAACAAGCAGAATCCCAAAAATCCTACTTTGACAGAGTCGCAAAGAAGTACCGATGACGAATACTTTGAAGACATCCGCTTCATCGTGTCGTTCATGGGTTATAACATCTTCGAGAAGGCTGAAGTAACAGACAAGTCGCCTATGTTCTACATCGTAGAGAATGGAATTCTTGCCAAGGGTATCTATAATGATGGAGGCATGACAGTATTGGAAGGAAGCAAGATATGTGTGAAAGAAAGTGCTAAGTTCAGACACCCAGAACAGAGAGCAAAAATGCTCAAAGAATGCCGTTGTGAACTGGAAGACGATTTCTACATCGTAAAGCGTGCTAAGTCATTTCCATCACCAAGTGGAGCTGCAGTATTCTGTCTCGGTCGTTCTTCGAACGGTTGGTCAGCTTGGATAAGCAATATTGATAAGAAGAAAGCTAAAACATTAAATCAACTCTATAGAAACAAAGAATAGCTATGAGTAACACTCAATACACATCAAACTCTAACTTCTGCCCAAAACCTGTTGCAGAGTTAATCACGACAAAGTATCACTTTGTCATCCCTTCCTACCAGCGTGGTTATCGTTGGGAGGAAAAACAGGTTATTGACCTATTGGAAGACATTTGTGAGTTTGCTAAACAGGATAAAGAAGATAGTTATTACCTGCAGCCACTCGTCGTAAAACCTTGCAAGTGGACAGATACTGATGGCGTACAGATTGATGCCTGGGAAGTTTTGGATGGGCAGCAACGTTTAACCACCCTTAGATTGATATTGATGTTCATATTTGAATATGGTTTGATGCCTTTGGAAAAGAAGATATTCACACCCGATAAGATTTACAATCTGACCTATACTAATCGCCCTCAGTTGGATTTTGAAAACCCCAAACCTCAAGACAACATAGACAGTTACTATCTGGCTGTTGCCAAGAATGTGATTGAGAAATGGTTTACGAATCACATCTATGACGGGGTAATGAATTCAATCAAAGACTGTTTACTTCTTCCTAATAATAGCAAGCAAGTAAAGTTCATTTGGTATGTGGTTTCAGAAGAGAAGCAAGCCATTGAAAGCATACAGGTTTTTAACAGACTTAACAAAGGAAAAATCAGTCTTACAAGTTCAGAACTTATCAAGGCATTGTTTATCATGGATAGAAATATCCTATCTAATAACAATCGGGTCGAAGCTGACAAACTGGCATTGGATTGGAACATCATGGAGCGTCAGTTTCAGGATGATAAGTTCTGGTACTTTATTAGCAACAACAATGATAGTCATCAGACGAGAATAGATGTATTGTTTGACTTTGTAACAGAGAAACCAACTGACCACGCGGATAAAGATTATTCGTATCGTCTATTCCAGAACCTATATGACTATTGCAGAGCGCAAGAACGTAAAGATGATTCTGTAGAACTTAAACAACTATGGAAGAAACACGGTATTGACAACATGCGTGCTGCTTGGGAGTATGTCATAAAAACTAATGACAGGTTGATTGCCTGGTACGAAAACAACTTATACTATCACTATGTTGGTTATCTGGTAAGTGTTGGCAATCAACCTCTTGATATCTATAACAAGCTAGAAAACGCCAAGCAACAGTTTTCTGGAAGAGAGTGGACAAATGATGATACCGAGAAAGAGTTCCATAAACTAATTATGGATAGTTTCAAAGACAAAGGTAACTATCTCAACGCAGCCAGCATTGACGGTTTTGAATACGGCTCAAAGTATGTGTTCCGTCTATTGCTTTTGTTCAATGTAGAGACAAGCCGCCAGAAGGGACAGCGCTTTGCATTTGACTCATTCAAGAAAGAAAAATGGGACATTGAACATATTGACTCTCAGAACAACGCATCATTGGTTGAACACGAAGACCGTTTGCGCTGGTTGAATAATGTGGCTTATATTCTTGGAATAGAATCAAAACTGAATGAAAGAAAGGCAACAGCAAAGCCACTTTACAATAAATGCATGGATTTTATTCCAAAGTATGAAGCTAATCTTAGGGGAACTGGCATTGACAAACAATACACCGACTTCTGTAAAGAGGTACTTGAATACTTTTCTGCTGGTGATGGTGCAATAAAGAATAAGGATAGCATAGGCAATCTGACATTGCTTGATTATAAGACTAATAGAGAGTATCAAGATGCACCATTTCCATATAAGCGCCACTGCATTATCCGCGAAGATAAGGCCGGAAAACGCTTTATGCCAATAGGTACACGAAATGTATTCTTGAAATACTATTCGAACTCTAATACAGAATCATCCTTCATAGATGCAATGCGATGGAGTATGCCTGACTTTGATGGCTATCTAAGGGAGATACACAACACGGTTGATGTTATCTTCAATGTGTTTAACTCTAATTCTACAGAAACTTATGAGCGATAATATAGATAAAATGTGTTTCGCAGATCTTATTAAGAAAGGTAAGATACGCATACCACAGATACAACGTGACTATGCACAGGGACGTAAGAACAAAGAGGTGAAGGAAATCCGCAACCATTTTGTACGTAGCCTTTTGCTTGTAGTAACAGGTAAGAAGGCTGAAACACAACTTGACTTTGTGTATGGTAGTGATAGAAAAAACGCTTTTGAACCTCTAGATGGTCAGCAGCGTTTGACTACCTTGTTTATCCTGCATTGGGTGTTAGGCGTCGATTTGCAGACAGCCGAAGGTGAATCTATATTGATATATGAGACTCGTAATACCTCAGAAGCGTTCTGTAAAGAATTGGTTCACCATAATGCAAAGCAATTTGTGAATGAAGCTGCTGAAAAGACAAAAGAGTCAAAGAAAAAAACTGATGAAGAGAGAAGTAAACCAGAAGAGCAGCGTGATGCCTCAAAACTGAAGGCACATATCTATACACCATCTGAAATTATCCAAAATAGAGATTGGTTCCAATGGGGATGGCGTTTTGATCCTACCATCAACTCTATGCTTGTAATGATAGACACTATCTGTGAGCAGATGGATTGGACGTTGGATTTGGATGCTTGTCAGGCTAGATTAAACAATATCACCTTTAATCATCTTGACTTGGGCGAGATGGGCATGTCTGATGAGTTGTTCATTAAGATGAATGCAAGAGGGAAGCTTCTTTCTGATTTTGACAAGTTGAAATCTACACTTGAGGAAGAAATTCAATTGCAGCAAGGAGAAGTAAATTGTGATGGTAAGAAACTTGCTGATTCATACATAGAACATGCTTGGCGTGAGAATATGGATGGAAAGTGGATAGATTTGTTTTGGCAGAAGTATGCAAGTGCAGTTATGACGCAGATTCCTTCTGATGATAATAAAAAAGAAAGACTTGCCGCTGCAAAGGAAACTGAAAAAAGATTGAAGATATTTCTGTTGCGTATGATTGCAATGCAGTTGTTTGCAAAAGTACCTAGCATAGATTTGTCGAATGACTTTGAGAAACCAGATGATGATGACGAGGAAGCAATGCGTCTATATGAAATCAGAAAGAATCGTATATATAATTTGCATGAAACCCTGTTTGAGTCTTCATATAATGTTAATGAATCAGATCTAGATGATTTGTTAATCGCATACCAGAATTATCTCGTTGACTGGAGAAGTAGCGACAGCAATATATTGCCTAGTTATTGCACAATCATTGATTTCAGAGAGCTCATAAATGATATTAACTTATGGATTATTGATAAAGGTGAAGGGCAATATACGGATGTAACAACATTATTGCCTCTGGATTCGTTCTTCGATAACAATGACTACACCTATTTCTCTCATTTAGTTGGCGATAACATTAGTAATGATACCCTTGCCACATTGTATTCATTGCAATGCTTCCTGAAGCTCTACCCATATAGGTCCGACTCGGAGGCTTGGTGCTTGAACTTTGAGGAATGGACACGTATGTCTCGAAACGTATTTAAGTTCGATAACAATACTGACCGTATCAATAAACGGAAGGATGCTTCGGATGCATTTGGAGCTGTATTCAGTATGGTTTCGGATATGAAGCGCTATCATGAAGATAATGGTATAGACCTTTATGAAAACAATGCTGCAGTATTGTTATTTCTCAAACAACTTAATCACCCATACAAGGGTATTGACAATAAGTCTTTGGAGGAAGAAGAGGATAAGGCAAAATTGCGACTTATCGACAACGAAGGTATTATTAATGTTTCCTGGACAGATGCAATAAGAAATGCTGAAAGAAATCCATATTTATGGGGACAAATACGATGTCTGTTACATTGGGCAAATGGTAACCTGGAAACATTTATTGGTTATTCTAATTGCTTGACAAAGTGGATAAATCTTGATAGACAATGGGAAAAACAAGAACTGTATTATAACGCTATGTTATGCTTACAGCCGGATTGCTGGAAATCGAAGAATCGACTCTATGAGTTTAATAGAGACCGAGACAACAGTATGAAGCGTTATTTGCGAGAGGAACCAGAATTTGGTGAATCTGTTCGTGTGTTCATAAAAACATGGATAGATTGGAATGATCAAGCAACATTTGAGGACTTCTGCAAACACATAGTTGAGTCAACCAGCAACATAGGATGGGTAAAGTATTTCAAACAACGTCCTCATATTATTTGGGAATCTCGAAGAAAGAGATTCTATGAAGATAAAGGACATATAATTTTTGCTCAATTACAGTCAACAGATAGCCATTGTTTAGACCCAATACTTATATATATCAAGACACTTGCTACTGATGTATTTTATAATGAAGAAGAAAAAAAATTGATGAAAGATGTAACTGTAGAATTGCAAGACTCAAAATCTCTTGGTTCTCATGGTTTGCTTATAAGCATACCTAACCACAACTGCGAGATTCGTTGGGGTGATGGCATAGGTGACTATGTCATTACAGAAGATGACACAACATCAATAGTTAATGACATTGATGTACTTGTGTCAACAATGAAACTAACGATAGAGCGATATAAAACAGAATACTATAATCATTTATGATAAGCAGAATTTAAATATGGCTAACGATAATACTCAATTCTTCATCAAGGAACTTGCATTTGAGCAGGCTCTTGCCAATCTTCTTCACACCAGTCATGGATGGGATGGAGGAATCATGATGAATCCAACAGAGGAAGACCTTGTACAGAACTGGGCGAATATCCTCTATGATAATAACCGCGACATTAACCGATTGGGCAATGCACCTTTGACAAAGACAGAGATGCAGCAAGTGATTGACCAAGTGAACATGTGTGCTTCACCATTTGAGATGAACCGTCTTATCAATGGTGGACAGGTTATAATAAAGCGTGATAATCCAGCAGATGCAAATAACTGTGGCAAGGAGGTATATTTGAAAATCTTTGATGCACAGGAAATATGTGCTGGTCAGAGCCGTTATCAGATTGTACGTCAACCTCGTTTCAAGGCTTCTCATCCATTGGGAGGCGAACGTCGAGGCGATATAATGCTACTTATCAACGGTATGCCTGTAATCCATGTGGAATTGAAACGTAGCGGAGTGGATGTGACACAAGCAGTCTTCCAGATTAAGCGTTACACTCACGAAGGTGTTTTTTCTAGTGGTATCTTCAAATTAGTACAAATTTTCGTGGCCATGACACCCGAAAAGACTTTGTACTTTGCTAATCCAGGAGCAGAAGATAACTTCAAACCTGAGTTCCAATTCCATTGGGCTGACTTCAATAATATGGAAATAACTGATTGGCGTATTATTGCTAGTCAATTATTGTCAATCCCTATGGCACATCAGCTTGTGGGTTACTATACTATAGCAGACGAAAAGGACAAGATGCTAAAGGTGCTACGCTCATATCAGTATTATGCAGCTAGCAAGATAAGCGATGTGACTCACCGCACAAACTGGGATACTCACCAGCATCGTGGTGGTTATATCTGGCACACTACAGGATCAGGTAAAACCATGACTTCATTTAAGAGTGCTCAGCTCATAGCAAATTCTGGTGATGCAGACAAGGTGGTATTCCTGCTTGACCGCATCGAACTCTCAATACAGTCTTTGGATGAATACCGTGGCTTTGCTGGCGATGATGATAGCATACAGGATACTCAGAATACAGCTATACTAGTCAGCAAGTTGAGGAGTATCGATCCTGATGACCGACTGATTGTAACATCCATACAAAAGATGTCGAACATCAATGTGCAGAACGGCATCGCTCAGAGCGAGATAGATGCAATCGGACGTAAACGATTGGTTTTTATCATTGATGAGTGCCATCGTAGTGTATTCGGAGGTATGCTTATTGGTATCAAGAATGCTTTTCCACGTGCGTTGCTCTTTGGTTTCACAGGGACACCAGTCTTTGAAGAAAATGCACATAACGAGATAACTACAGAAACACTCTTTGGTGACATGTTGCACAAATACACAATAGCAAGTGGTATTCCTGATGGCAACGTACTGGGATTTGATGTGTATCGAGTAAACACATACGAAGATGATGAACTGCGTGAAAAGGCAGCTTTTGCACAACTCGGGGTTCATTCCATCGAGGAGGTAGATGAGGATGAAGAAAAGAAGAAGGTGTATAACAAGTTTATTTCTGAACTACAGATGCCAGATACATATAATGATCCAAAGACAGGAAAGTTGACACATGGTATCGAGCACTATCTGCCAAAAGATATTTATCAGCAACGAGTGCATCAATTAGCTGTAGTACAGGATATTGTGGTACATCGTGAGCAGGCAAGCAAGAATGGCAAGTTCCATGCTATCCTTGCCACACAAAACATTCCAGAGGCTATCGCATATTATAAACTATTCAAGGAACTATACCCATCGGTAAATGCCGTAACTGTATTTGACAATAATATCGATAACAGTGATGAAGGTATTGCTAAGGAAGATGCTATACTGGAGATGCTTACCGACTATAACGCTCGCTATCAAACAACCTTTGCATTGGCAACTTACGGCAAGTACAAGAAGGATGTAGCTAAGCGTTTGGCACATAAGAAGCCTTACTTGGGTATAGAACATGATCATCAACAACAGATTGACCTACTTATCGTTGTAACACAGATGCTGACTGGTTATGACTCAAAATGGGTGAACACTTTGTATGTGGACAAGGTGATGAAATATGTGGACATAATTCAGTCGTTTTCACGTACCAATCGTTTGTTTGGACCAGACAAACCGTTTGGTATCATCAAGTACTATACTTTTCCATACACAATGGAGCAGAATATAGAAGATGCTCTTGAAGTATATGTGGACAGACCTCTTGGAGTGTTTGTGGATAAACTGGAGCAGAACCTTGATAGCATCAATCGTTATTTCCTGCACATAAGTGATATCTTTAAGTCTCATAACATTCAGAATTTCTCAAAGTTGCCTGATACTCGCGAAGACCGCAATATGTTTGCCAAGGACTTTGTGCAGATGACTCGTTTGCTTGAAGCTGCAAAATTGCAAGGCTTCCTTTGGGAGAAGACTGAGTATGAGTTTGAGCATGGTGATACCTACACAAAGGTAAAAATGGAGATTGATGAATCAACATATCTTACCCTACTACAGCGTTATCGCGAATTGTTTGAGTCAAAGCCAGGAGGTAACTCTGAGCCTACAGAGTTTGACTATCCAATCGATACCTATATCACAGAAACAGGTACAGGAACTATTGATGCCGAATATATCAACTCAAAATTTGTGAAGTTTGTCAAGAACCTCTATATGAATGGTCCAGGTAGTGAACTGACAAAAGAGGCTTTGAAGGAATTGCACAAGACGTTTGCCTCACTCTCACAGCGTGACCAGCGTACGGCAATAGTGGTTTTGCATGACATAGAGAGTGGTGATCTTCACCTTGAGACAGGAAAGACCATTCAAGATTACATTGCAGAGTACCAGCTTCGTGAGCTCCACAAGCAGATTATGATACTTGCAGAGGCTACAGGCTTAAACTTCAGTCAGCTTACCCATATCATGGGACGTGACGTGACAGAACAGAATATCAATGAGTATAACCAGTTTGAGAACCTTAAACTGACTCTTGATGGCGTGAAGACTCGCGCTTTCCTCGAAAAGATAGAAGGTACAACAATTCCACCTCGTATGGTACGGCCAAAGGCTGACAAGATGCTTCGCGATTTCATCCTTGACGGAGCAAAACGAGAAGCCATCCTGAAGGCTTATCTTGGCGTAAACGTTGATGTTAAATCGGAAGCTGAAACATTACCAGAAGAAGTTGTGACTGTTACAGCAGGGAAAAACTCCGAAGTAGAGACTGGTTTCAATTTGGAAACTGTAAGAGATAAGATAGAAGAGATATTGACTTCATGCATCCCTTCATTGTTGCCCCACATGCGTTCAAAGAAGGAAATTATAAATAGTGTATTCTATGTAATCAATACCAAGTCGATTGACTCTCTTGACGGTGTGGACATTTTCATTCAGAGAGCATTTGAGAATCTATATGCTAAGAAGTCTACACTAGTGGATAAGCATATCGCATTCAATCAGTTAGTGACAAAGTTTGAGGCGTATCTTAAAAAGCTTTACTACCTTATCAATGGTAAAGAACTTTCTGCTCGTAATGAAGGTGACACTCCTTCATGGAAGGATGCGCTCTATGCTCACAAGTGCTTGTGGAACCTGCGCTGGAGCACAGACGAAGCCAAGCAACAGCTCTATAAGTGGTTGTTATTGGTGAAGGGCTGGCGCAACGAAGAGTCTCATATTTCTCCAACAGCTTCAGAGCAGGAGGTAGATACCGCACTCAACATAATCCTTACCATGTATTTCTACGTAACGGGTTCGTCAATAACTGCCCTAGAAGCTAATGGACACGATATTTCTGGTTCTGATACTCCTGTAGAAGCAACAAGTAAAATTGTAGATTTTACTCCTTATCATATGAATGATGAGACTCAAATTGCAGCAGAACCAGAAGATATAAGAAATCTGCCAGAAGAAACACGGATAGATATTCTCAGAAAGAGTATAATACAACTTTTAGGTTACACCCCTAAAAAGTCGCCGTTCACAAAGCAACGTCACTGGATTGCAATTTATCGTATTGCTGCTGACATGGGATTTATTATTGATGGCGATTATGCTTATTTCAAGTCAATTATTGACAATATGGAGATTGAGACACTGAATGTTCCTCTGACAACTGCATATTTAGAGAAAACTGTCAAAGGTTTGTATGCAACTAATATTGAGGATTGGACCAATGAAGGGCTATCCTCAAAAGAACTAGCAGAATATGAAGAAATTAAGAGTTGTGCAGATGCTTTTTCCAAGGTTGTTGTGAAGAATATTCCTAAAAAAAAGAGTTCTAATTGATTTTATTTGAAAGAGTGCAGAAAGACTGCACTCTTTCTGCATAATTTTGCCATATAAATTAAAACAATGAGCTTATGCCAACAAATAAAAATGCACAATTAAGATATCAGGTGCTTGACAAATGTTTGAGCAATTGGTCAAGACGTTATTACATTGAAGACCTTGTTGACGCATGTAATGAGGCTCTTTATCTGTATAATGGCGAAACTAAAGATGGAGGTGGGGTTAAGAAACGTCAAGTTCAAGAAGATTTGAAGTTCATTGAAAGTGAAGAAGGTTATGCAATGTTGATTGATGCTATTCAGGATGGACACCGTAAATATTACCGTTATCACAAAAAAGGTGCTTCTATCAAAAAACAGCCTATAAATCAAGAAGAATTTGACTTGATACATAACGCCTTGATTCTCCTAAAACGCTTTGAAGGTGTACCACAGTTCGAATGGTTAGATGATTTGGAGAAAAGGCTCTACACCACCAGCAAACTAGGTGAAACTTTAGATTCGGTTGTAAGTTTTCAGTATAATCCGTATCTCAAAGGTATGGACACGTATTATAAACCAATTTTTGACTCTATTGTAAATAAAAGGGTTATCGAAATAGTGTATCATCCATTTGGTAAAGATGCCAGAACTATTGTTATAACTCCTTACTTTCTGAAGCAGTACAATAACAGATGGTTTCTCATAGGAAAGCATAAAGATTCGGAATACCTATCCAATTTTGCAATAGACAGAATTGAGGGTTTTAAGGAAACATCTAAATCCTACGAGCCACTTGCCGAGGATATAGATTTCAAAGAGTATTTTAGCGATGTTGTTGGTGTCTCACTAAGTAATGCACCTGTTGAAGAGGTTATTCTTAAAGTCAGTAATCGAGCTTACGGATATATTGTGACAAAACCGTTGCATGAGTCCCAATCAACTGTCTCAACCCCAATGGAAGATGGTTACTGGCAAGTCACACTCAAAGTTCAGAATAATTATGAGCTTCGTTCTCTGCTTCGTTCTTTTGGAGAGCAGATTGAAGTTATAGCACCTGAATCTTTGCGTAAAATGATGAAAGATTCAGCAGATGCAATGAGCCGTATGTATAATGACAATAAAAGCGAAGATTAAATGTCAAAAACAAATATACCCCAAAAAGTAATGCGATTGTTGTGGCTCAGGGCTGCAGGTCGATGTGAGTTTGAAGGATGCAATAAAATCCTTTATGAAGGAGATATAACGAAGGAGTATGGGAACTTTGGAGAACTATGCCATATCATTGGAGATTCGCCAAATGGTCCTCGTGGTGGTGAAAAATCAGAATCATTGGCACAGGATATAAATAATATAATATTGTTGTGTCCTGCTTGTCATAAAATAATAGATTCAGACCCTGAGAAATATACTATAGAGATTGTGGAAGGGATGAAGAAGCGTCATGAGGACAGAATTCGTCTCGTGACTGGTATAGCGAACGACAAAAAGAGTCATGTAGTTACATACTATAGCAAAATCGGGAAACATCTTCCCGACTTCTCGTTCAATACTATCTCTTCGGTCTTATTCCCAGTATACTACCCAGAGGCAAGTTCTGCAATAGAGATTAGTATGAAGGGAAATGTCATGAAGGAATCTGATCCGAATTTTTGGGAGATAGAGGATAACAACCTGCAGGCTGCATTTGCCTACGAAGTAAAACAACGTATTCAGTATTCAGAAACAAAACACATTTCATTATTTCCGTTTGCTGATATGCCATTGTTAGTAAGACTTGGGACGTTATTTAATGACATTCGCGAATTGAAAGTATATCAGCCACATCGTGACACCAAGAAATGGGAATGGCAGGAGAGTGGTGATGAGAACATTGAGTTTAGAATTATCGAACCAGCAGAAAAGAGCAAGCAGCCTGTTCTTGTGTTTGCGCTGAGTGCTACAGCTATCACGGAGAGAATTAGAACATTATATTCTAGCCAAGATGTTTCAATATGGACAGTTACATGCACTAATCCTAACAATGATTTTTTAAAGACAGAAGCAAAACTTAATGAATTTGCAAGTTTCACTAGAGAGGTGCTTGACAAAATAAAAGCATCATCAGCCTATAATGAGATTTTGGTTCACATGGCCATGCCTGTAGCGTGTGCGTTTATGCTCGGTCACGTTTGGATGCCCAAAGCTGACATGAAACTAATACTGCACGACTATTATAATAATACCGAAAATAGAGCAATTATAATTGAATAAGATATGAGAGAATTAACAACAGAAGAACATAAACAATTCAACGAAATTTTTGAGAATTTAGGTGCGTCTTTGGATGTGCCTGAATCAAGATATGACGAGCTGGTAAGCAGCTATCAGGCTGTAGGCAAATTCCTTGGAGACGAATCTTCCCCGCTAGCTCCATATAAGCCTGAGATTCAACCACAAGGTTCGTTTCTACTAGGAACGATGATTACTCCAGTCAATGAGAACGATGATCTTGATATTGACTTAGTGTGTGAGTTGATGGAAAAGCATCCTGACTGGACTGCGGAAAACTTAAAAGCAAAAGTTGGCGAAAGACTGAAGGTTTCAGAACGATACAAGAAGTTATTGGATGAAGAGGGGCGTCGATGTTGGACACTTTTATATCGTAAAAATTCAGAAAACGCAAGCGATAAATATCACTTGGACATCCTTCCATGTGTAAACAACGAGAAGACACGCCTTCGGGAGCAATATTTCAGTGTGTCAGTAGGGCAGGTTGACAAGCTTGCTCTCCGTATTACTGACAGGGAACTCTCTAACTATAAATATGAGACAGATAGTAGTAAATGGCTTAAGAGCAATCCGTTTGGTTATGCCAAATGGTTTGAGGATAGGTGCAGTGTATTGACTCGTAGAACAGTTTTGTTTTCCGAAGCTAAAGTTGGCAATGTGCCAGCATATAAAGAGAAGAAAAGTCCTTTGCAACGTGTTGTACAGATACTTAAACGTCACCGTGACTTAATGTTTAACGGCGATGAAAACAAGCCAATCTCTATTATTATCACAACACTAGCAGCACGTGCTTACAACAAGGAAACAGACGTTCTTGATGCGTTGGTAAACGTAGTCAACAGTATGGAGAGATATATCGAACGTGAACCAAATACCGGTCTGTGTATTGTGCGTAATCCCGTAAATCCTGATGAGAACTTTGCCGACAAATGGGTAGAAACACCGCAGAAACAGTTAAACTTCTTTGCATGGTTAAAACAAGTAAAGCAAGATGTGGAGCAAATCATTGAAAAAAGAGGTGGTTTGCAATTAATTGCTGAGTCTATGAACAAACCTTTCGGTAGAGATGTAGTGCAGCGGACTTTTAGTGCAATTGCCGACAATCAACGTAAAAACAGAGATAATAACGTATTAAGAGCTACGATAACAGGTGCTTTAGGAACTATTGGTACGGTTGTGAAAGCTCATACATTCCATGGAGACGAATAAATGCAAAGAGAAAAGAAATTTACAAAAATACAGCAGAAGGCTTTTTTGCAACAAGCATATCCCAACGGACACTTCTATGCAGAAACTCCAACGAGTTTCTGCTGGAAGTATTCCGTGCAACCATCTTCTTTAAGTGGAACTTATCAATTCAAGATTTGCTACAAAGAAGGAAAGCATGTGGATGTGTTTGCTCTAGATAAGTTATCTCTGTGTGAAGGAGAAAAAGGATTGCCACATGTTTATAATACTGATAAGCAGCATCTCTGTATCTACCATCGTCCATCAGAAGAATGGAATGCTTCGCACAAAATAACAGAAATTATTCCCTGGATTTCAGAATGGTTTTACTATTATGAAAATTGGCTTGTTACAGCCAAGTGGCTTGGAGGAGGAATCCACAGAGGAAAGAAAGAGTGATATTGTATTTTAAGTATAGTAATAAGAGGCTTCTAATATCCACTCTAATTGACCAATCGAATTAAAAGTATTTGTTTGTCCACAATATCCTTCCATCATCCCAGTTCGTTTCAAATGGTTCAACTTGTTTTCGCAAATTTTATTGATTAAGGTAAAGTAACAGGAAGCATAAAAGTATCTTATGAAAAATAGGGATTAAGTAAGTGTATTTTATTATTTAACTTAATAATTGCAGTAGCTATTTTTAGTATGTTTGCAGTCATACTAAGAGTTTTTTCTTTGTTATGACTGCAAATATTCTTCCCGTTTTATAGTTTACCACATTCTGTATGGCATTAAATTCTGTACCTTGAGTCGTTATAAAGCTATTAGTAAACCTCTCTTAAAAGCTCAGTTCAAAGTATAATAAGTAGTCGTTATAGAAATGTAAACTTGGTAATAGCTATGCTTTAAATGGTTTACACTTTCGGTTTACAGCAGAAAAATCAAGATGTAAATTTATATATCTGATTAACAGATGTATACAAAATGTTTTTATCTTCTTTATCTGTTTGGCATGTTATTCTCACTATTATGAGTATATACTCTTGAGTGCGCACGAAAAGAGTATCGATTTATTCACTTATAATATTGGAATTATGTCATATATAGATAATGAGATACTCGAAAGACTGATAGGAACCATGGTAGAGGGATTTACTCGCATTGAAAAGAAACTGGACCAGATGAACCGTCTGAAAGAATGTATGAACGGAGACAGACTGCTTGATAATGTGGATTTGGCAGAACTCCTTGGTGTGTCACAAAGAACTTTGGCACGTTACAGGCAAGAGGGCAAGATTAAATATTACTCGGTGGAAAAGAACGGGAAATCATTCTATCTCGCCTCAGAGATACAGAGTTTCCTTCTCCAGCGAGGTAAGAACATAGTAAATAATAAGTAGCAAATAGAATAAGTGACCGTATTCTGATGGAAAGATGATACATACGGTCACTTATGCATTATACCGGGATTGCGGTCACTTTCAATGTTTCCAGATTTACATAGGCACCGCGATATAGTGTTTTTCCTTCCTTGAACATTTTCCATAATATGTCACATCCGATATGTGCCAGTGTGGAGTTAATGAACAAATCCTGTTTTTCCAGGGCTTCCGCCAGAGAACAGCTTGGTCCCGATTCTTTTTCTTTGATTTTCGCATAGTCCACTTCTTCGGTGATGACATTCATTTTAGGCATGGGAATATATTCCTGTGAAGAAGGTTGGAGAACTTTCTCACGTACCGTCCCGATGATGACTTGTCCTTTTGTCTGGCTGTTCCCGAAATCCATCCAGTATATGGGAGCCGAATGGTCACTGAAGTTTTCTTTGCGGACTTTCTTCAGGAACTTCCAAAGCGTAAGACGTGAACGAATATTATCCGTACAGGTAATGATGATATTTGCTGTGCTGTCTTCAGAAAAATTCCTGGTAGGAAAACATTGCGGTTCGGTAGTCCATGCGTATCCGAAGAAACGGTTGATGCGTGTGACAAGTGATACGGCCTTGTTCAGTCCCAGTTCCGTCTCACTGAAAAGCTGGCGTCCTATATTGGCCTGGCTTACCGTATCGGGATCGAATACGGTGACATGCAGTCCGGGATGGCCCAATGCCTGAAGTGCCATGCTCATGCGTGCCAGATTGGTTATCACTTGTGAGCCGGTACCTCCGGCTCCGATGACAAATACCGTTACCGGATGACGCGGATTGAGCAGGTAGCGGTCGGTAAAATGTATCTTTTTCATGGAAGTATGTCTTTAAGTTTTTTATTCATGGGCTTGAGTTCGTTCATGTCGAACGGATTGTTTCTTATGTTCTCGGTGACGATGACAAGATTTGAAACGGTAGGATTGACATTTCCTCCCAGATGGGAGAATTCAGTCAGCCAGAACCGTTTTTCCCAGTATTCCAGCAGGGAAAGGAAAGTCGGATTCTGTGGCTTTTCCAAAGAACTGCTGCCAAGGCAGACACTTGAACCGGTCACGTTGAAGAACGGGGCACGGAACAGCGGAGTCGTCTCCACCGGACGTTTTCCCTTGAAGGCGAACACGTCCATGCTTCCGTTTTTTACATGGTAGACAATCCCCGGCAGATTGAACATGCCGTCCTGTATATTGAGATCCTTGTGAAAGAACATCTGTCTCTTTCCGGGCGGATTGTACCAGATATATTCCTCCTGTCCTTTTTTCGGATTGCAGGCCAGCATGTTTTCAGGGACTCTGCCTGCCGGTATCCCACTCATTTCTTCCGTATAGGATTCCAGCAGGGTATTCATGAATTCGTATGTGACGGGGATACCTGCCCCCATCTGTCCGCTTTTTCCGATGGGACGCAATTCTATGAAGTACTTGGTATCAGAATTTCTTCTGTCTTCATACTTGTAGGCTATGATAGCCGCCTTCGGCACCATCATTTTTTGAATATTTTGGGTCAGTTCATTCATGATGTTTATAAATTATAGGTAACATGTTCTACAAATTTCTCAAACCATTTTGAGAACCGTTCCGGATAATTCTCTGGTCTGAACAGTTTTTCAGTTTCCGGTGTGATGAAGGTAAATGATACGGGCGTCTGATTATATGTTTCCTGACAGTCAGTACTGAAACAGCTTTCCATGTCTTTGGTAACCGTATCCGTGATGGAATATGTAAGCAGAATCTGATATTCGAGCGGTGGCGGTTCGAAATCCCTTTCCTTTTCGCTTGCATAATCATAGTCATAATTCAAGATATAAGGGCTGTCCTTTGCAATCAGGGACATCCCTTCAGTAATCAGTTCCAAAAGTCTTTTTTCCTTATTGCTGGAAGGATTGTAGTTGTGGATATGTTCTTCAAGATTCCTGCAGAAAGCCCTGGAGTGCATCCGGCACAGCTTCCTATGGATTCTCCCTTTCTCATATGACCTGAAGAGCTTTTCCTTTCTGTACAAATCCTTTTTCTCATCCTCATCAAGCTGTTCAAAGTCCACATAATCGATACAGACTTCCGACATCTCAAAATAAGGGGTATCGGTTATATCCATCATCCTGTGATACTTGATGAACCGTCTGATGAACTCCAGTGTGATCCTTTTGATTTCACCTTTCAGTCTTTCCGTAAAATCTATCGGTATCAGGAACAGGGTGTAATCAGGCCATTCATGGAAATGATAGATACAGAACTGGAGCCTGTCACCGACAAGTTCCAGATTCACATGATGAGATACTATGGAATCCAATGCATTATATAGCAGGCATATTTTTTCTCTTATGGAAGTCCTGCCTACAGGATGGTATGGCAGCTCCACATCCAGGAGCTGCGCATACTTTATGGCTGAACGGTACAGGAAATCAAGATTCTCTTTGGTGGTGACATTTACCGTTACATCCCTGTCATTCTCAACATACAAATCGGGAGCGATGGAAGGTATTCTCGTGTTCAGAAAACCATGAGGCTTTCTGCAGGAGGGAGTCTTCTTTTCTTTCTGTTCCTGATGCCCCGGCTTATGTCCGTATTTTCGAGTTCCGATATGATAAGTCTGGCTAAATTTTTCAAAGCCCGTTCCGTAAGTTGTGTACATGGTTTCTTGTCTTTACGTTGTTCTTTTTTCATGTTCTTACCCTTTTACTCCGATAGTGGTCTTGAATTCATATACTGCCCGGTCGTCTTCGATTTCCGGTCCGTGTACGGTCGCGGTGGTCAGTTCCGGATAGTTCATTGAATAGAAGTCCATCACTTCAGTCGGAGACATGTTTACGTTCGGATCGTCCAGTACGGTTTCCTGACTGTTCTTCCTCATTTTGAAGACTCTTTTCATTCCTTTAATTTCCAGTGCCATATTGTTTATAGTTTATTGGTTTTACAAGTCATTTATTTTTATATATCAGCAGTATATCATTTCTACCTGTGCCTCGTCCTTCATTCGGTACTCAGCCGGAAAATCCGGATATTCCGCATACGGGTCTTCTCTTAGAAGCTCCCTGTCATTTTCGTCTTCCGGATCGAAGCAGAATGTATCATGGGCTGCCGGTGTAGTCTGGTATTCCCGTCCGTTTCCGTTCTGTACTTGTACCGTTCCGTTCGGTATATGACCGTTTGTCGGCTGCCGTACCTGCTGCTGCGGATATGGCTGCATTGTAGCTCCTTGCGGCATACCTGTTCCTTGCATTACGGGACGGTTTGGAGCAGGTTGGATATATGCTCCGTTCGTTCCATATACCGGTTGAGGCATTTCCTGTGGAATCTGTTGTGGAGCAGGCTGCATGACAGGTTCAGGATTCATAGTATGGGTCTGTTGCTCCGGGAATATGCTTGTTTGCATACCGGGCTGTGGCTGACCGTTCATGCTGCCTTGTGGTTGGGGAATTACCGGCGCCGATTCCTCTGCCATACCGAACAGACTTCCTTCGCTGGCCTGTTTCTGTACTTCCTGCATCTTTTCGTCAATCTCCTTCTGTTTTTCTGAAGGAGCCAGCACCCGTGCCTGTTTCAGCCATGTCATTGCTTCGGAGAACCTTTTTGCGGCAGTTGCTTCATCAGCCTTCTTGAGGAGTTTTTCCATCTTTTCCCGTTTTTCCCTGGCTTCCTTTGATTCGGCCGGTATTGTTGGAGCCTTGGATGATTTGGCCTGTGATGTAGCCTTTTCTGCCTGTTTCTCGAAATTTTCCGCATTGACAAGCAGTCCCTGTACCTTCTGTATCGGTTGGAGTATGGTCTGCAGGAAGCCCATATCCAATTCTGCCGGTGTTCCGTTTACGACCAGTGGCACCATGTT
The DNA here is from genome assembly GCA_900548745.1 of uncultured Prevotella sp. Classification (GTDB taxonomy): domain Bacteria; phylum Bacteroidota; class Bacteroidia; order Bacteroidales; family Bacteroidaceae; genus Prevotella. Next base: position 770 of record URLQ01000043.1, on the reverse strand, counting down.
TTGCCGCGTATCCTCTTTCAGGCTGTTCCGCCTTGGCATGACTGCCACACTCAGGTTGTTGTCCACTTTACGGATATTGATATTCAGATCCGTACCTGCTGTAATCATCTGATAAATTGATTGAAAAAACATAATTGAAAAATTTTATGGTTATACATAAGTTTCCTTGAAGAATTCTTTCAGGACATTCTCTCTGTCAGGATTGCTGGAAATATCACGCAGAGATTCCAGATAATAGCCGATGTTTTTAGGCTCATCAACTGTATTGGGCAGACGTCTTTTGACTGGTCTGATATGTTCACTCTGTGGCCATACAGCCGGCATGACAGGAGCAGAAGATATACATGTACTTGTTTTCATATCTGTTGGTTTTATTGGTTAGAAAAACAGGAGTCCGACAATGAAAAAGATAAATGCTATCCTTACAATCAGTAGAAGAGCTCTGAAAAGAAATCCTATGATTCCTCCGGTGAGCAGGAGCATTGCAATCATACCTGTAGGCATGATACCTTTGTCTGTCAGCATAAGTATTCCGATAACCAGTACCAGGGTTACCGCATGCTTGCTGATACTTTCGATAATCTGTAGTTTCATAATCCTTAATTTTATGAATGAATAATCCCATCGGGATGTGTTTTCCCGATTTTATAGGCCTCCGGCCTCTTGGATTGCCTTTTTGCGCAAGGCCTGGCAGGAAAAAATACCGGAGCGTAGCGGAGGGCACTGAAAAAGTCCTTTCATAGGATAATTGTCTGATATAATCGGCATAT
>URLQ01000042.1 GCA_900548745.1 uncultured Prevotella sp. | reverse complement strand
ACTCCTGCTCTTTGATATTAGGGGCGTAGTTGCCGTGCATACCGAGCATTCCCATGTTTAGAGGGTGTCCTGTCGGTAGGGCAGACAGTCCGAGGAGCGTTCTTGCTGCAGGGATGTCTGCCTTTTCAAGAAACTCTATCAGCTCGTTGTGTGCGTTTCCTATTTCCACTCCATGACCAACGAGGGCAAGCGGTTTCTTGGCATTGTTGATGATGTTTGCAGCCTCCTTCACCTTGTCCATGTCGAGCTTTGGGTTGGCATCGTATCCGCGTATGAAGTCAATGTGCTGCGGTATGTATTCCGTGGCGGCAACTTGTGCGTCCTTTGGGAAATCAAGAACCACAGGACCCGGTCTTCCTGTACGTGCTATATAGAAAGCACGGCTTATCGCCCATGCAATGTCTTCAGCCTTTCTTATCTGGTAGCTCCATTTGCTTATCGGCTGTGCCACACCCACGAGGTCCACTTCCTGGAAGGCATCGGTGCCAAGAGAACTGACACCAACCTGTCCGGCAATGACAACCAACGGTGTTGAGTCCATCATGGCATCGGCAACGCCCGTGAGGGTGTTGGTAGCTCCCGGACCGCTTGTCACGAGGCATACGCCAACCTTTCCGCTTACTCTCGAGTAGCCTTCTGCTGCATGTACTGCAGACTGTTCGTGGCGTACGAGTATATGGTCGAATTTCTTGTTTTCGCCTCTTGTATAGTCATACAGCTTGTCGAAGACAGGCATGATGGCTCCTCCCGGATAGCCGAATATAGTGTCTACTCCCTCTGCTTCCAAGGCGCGCATCAGTATTTCTGCTCCTGTTATAGTATCTTTTGTCATACTGTTCCTCCTTGGTTAGTCGATAATCCTTACGCCGCCTTTATCAGCAGAGCTGACGCTCTGAGCGTATGCCCTTAGTGCCTTGCTTACAGTGCGCTGGCGGGTGAGAGGGCGCTGTTCTCTCTTCTCAAGTTCTTCGTCGGACAGTCTGACGTTGATACTTCTGTTTGGTATGTCAATTTCAATAATGTCTCCATCAATGATTTTACCAATGTTTCCTCCTGCGGCAGCCTCTGGTGAAATGTGTCCGATGCTGAGTCCGGAGGTACCTCCACTGAATCTTCCGTCAGTGATGAGTGCACATTCCTTTCCCATGTGCATGCTCTTTATATAAGAGGTTGGGTAGAGCATCTCCTGCATGCCCGGTCCTCCCTTGGGTCCTTCGTGTGTAATCACTACGCAGTCGCCCTTGCTCACTTTCCCTCCGAGGATGCCCTCGCAGGCTTCTTCCTGTGAGTCAAACACTTTGGCAGGACCTTCGAAGTGCCACAACTGACTGTCTACGCCGGCAGTTTTCACTACGCAGCCGTCCTGGGCTATGTTTCCGAATAGTACAGCCAGTCCGCCGTCCTTTGTGTAGGCATGTTCCAAATCTCTGATACAACCGTCTGTACGGTCTGTATCAAGGTCCTCCCATTGTTCGTTCTGCGAACCCATCTGTGTGGAGAATCGTCTTCCTGGGGCACTTCTGTATATTCTGTCAGCCTCTTTGTCGATGAGGCTTCCGGTAATGTCGTATTTCTTCAGTTGCTCACCAATGGTCTTGCCGTCGGCGCGTCTTGCATCTTCATGGATAAGTCCGCCTTTGGCAAGTTCGTTCATTATTCCGAAGATACCTCCAGCACGGTTGCACTCCTGCACACTGTATTTCTGTGTGTTTGGCGAGAGCTTGCACAGACAAGGCACCTTGCGGCTGAGTGCGTCGATGTCTTTCATCGTGAAGTCAACACCGCCTTCCTGTGCCACGGCAAGTAGATGAAGCACGGTGTTGGTGCTTCCGCCCATGGCAATGTCGAGAGCCATGGCATTGAGGAAAGCATCCCTTGTGGCAAAGCTGCGCGGCAGCACACTGTCATCTCCGTCTTTGTAGTATCTGAATGCGTTCTCCACAATCTGGCGGGCAGCATCCTTAAACAGCTGTATGCGGTTCTTGTGGGTGGCAAGTATCGTGCCGTTTCCTGGCAGACTGAATCCTATCGCCTCGGTAAGGGAGTTCATAGAGTTTGCCGTGAACATACCTGAGCAGCTGCCGCAGCCAGGACATGCACAGCTTTCAATCTCCTTTAGCTCTTCATCGCTGACGCTCTTGTCTGCACCTTTCACCATGGCTGTGATGAGGTCTGCGTTTTCTCCTCTCCATCTGCCGGCTTCCATTGGTCCACCGCTGCAGAACACTGTCGGTATGTTGAGTCTCATGGCTGCCATAAGCATTCCCGGTGTTACTTTGTCGCAGTTCGAGATGCATATCATAGCGTCAGCCTTGTGTGCGTTGACCATATATTCTACGGAGTCCGCAATAATATCTCTTGATGGCAGAGAGTACAGCATGCCGTCGTGACCCATGGCGATGCCGTCGTCGATGGCGATAGTATTGAATTCAGCTGCATAGCAGCCCATCTTTTCTATTTCCTCTCTTACTATTTGTCCTATTTCATGAAGGTGAGTGTGTCCTGGCACAAACTGTGTGAACGAGTTAACCACGGCAATAATGGGCTTTCCGAATTGTTCATGTTTCATACCTGTTGCTACCCATAGCGCTCTGGCTCCAGCCATGCGTCGTCCTTCTGTACATACAGCACTTCTGAGTTTGTGTTTCATCTTCTTCTTCTTCTTTTAGTTGTCAATAATAATACTAATACCTTTTCTTTATGGAAATTGTTTCTTTTTTCCATTTTCTTCTATCAAATCTCCTTTTGGAAATTATTGTAAAAGTGTGGCAAAGGTACTTTTTTTCTTCAAAAAAGAAGCAGAATGAAAAGATTATTTTCCTATATAATACGTATTTATAGTAAAAATAGTTAAAAACATGATAAACTGAAATCAAAATGACACATTCGTCTAAAGAGTGTGCAATGACCTATAATTTAATATTAAGGAAATAGCTGCCATCGTTGTTTATTATTTCTTCATCGTTGAGCATCTTCATCAGGGTGTGGTTGAGTTCAACATAGTTTGGGTCTATGTTTCTCATTTCGTCTACCTTGTGTCCTTTTCCGTCTTTCAGACAGTCGATGATTTCGTTTCTTATGTTGCAGTATGTCGTTTCCTGTTCCTTATCGTTGCGGTTGTTTCTTATACATACGTCGCAATGCCCGCAGTCTTCGTTTTTTGTTTCCCCGAAATATCTAAGCAGGGTTTTGTTGCGGCAGAACTTGTCGTTGCCGATATAGTATTTCATGGCATTGATTCTCATTTCGAAAAGTTTCCGTCTTTGTTCGTAAACGTTTTTCGGTATGATGATTTCCTCGGATACTACTCTGTTCTGCAGATATTTGATATGGGGGATGTTTTTCTTCGGTATGAACCTTATGATGTTTCTTTTTGACAGTCCTTTAAGGATAAGGTATATCTGTGATTCTTCGATGCCTGTCTTCTGTGACAACAGTTTTTCGCTGATTCTTGTAAGGTCGGCAAAGAGTCCGCTGTAGCATCTTAGGATGGTAGTAACCAGGTCGTTTTCGTTTTCTGTCATGTCTTTCAAGCGGTAGAGGTCGTCTCTGTCCACGAGAAACTGCATTCTCGTGAAGCTTACTTCCTCTTCGCTGTATTCTATGTAGCCAGCCATCTGCAGGATGCTTAGTGCAGGCTTTACGTTCAGGGGGAAGTGCTTGAAGTACTTGCAGAATTTGTCCATGTCGAACTCAAACGTGTAGCCGTATCCGCTGCCTACTCCCACCTGGAGGAAGTATGCAACGTGTTCATATACCTTTTTAATATAGTCTTTCTCTGGGAAGTTGTTGGCTATACGTTTGTCAAGGGTTATGTTCTCATGAAGTCCTCTCAGCAGTACGGCATAGGATTTCTTGCCGTCTCGTCCTGCTCTTCCTGCCTCCTGGAAATATTCCTCGATGGAGTCGGGACAATCTACATGGATGACAACTCTCACGTCAGGTTTGTCGATACCCATTCCGAAAGCGTTTGTCGCCACCATCACTTTCACTTTATCTTCCTGCCACAAGGCCTGTCGGTCGCTTCTTGTCACCGGGTCGAGACCGGCATGATAGAACGTGGCAGTGGTGCCGATGCTTGCCAGAGCTTCGGCATATTCCTTTGTCTTTTCCCTGTTGTGGGTGTATATAATAGCGGTACCGTCGACAGCATTAAGTATTTTCATCGTTTCGGCAAGCTTGTCTTTTGTCTGTCTTACGATGTAGGCAAGGTTCTTTCTTTCGAAACTCATTCTGAACACGTTTTCTTTTCTGAAAGCGAGCTTCTCCTGAATGTCGTTTATGGTAGCTTGCGTTGCCGTGGCGGTAAGTGCGAGAACTGGGATGCCGGGCTTCATCTTTCTTATCTTTGCTATGGCGAGATAGGAAGGCCTGAAGTCATATCCCCATTGGCTTATGCAGTGGGCTTCGTCTACGGTGATGAAGCTTACGTGCATATGCTTCAGTTTTGTGAGAAACAGTTCGGAAGTGAGTCTTTCGGGTGATATATATAATAAGGTGACACCTCCCAGCACGGCATTGTCGAGGATGGTCAGGATTTCGTTCCTTTGCATCGTGCCGTAGATGGCGTATGCCCTGACATTTTTTTTGCGCAGATGGTCAACCTGGTCTTTCATCAGTGCTATGAGCGGTGTGATGACGATGCATACACCGTCCATGGCGAGGGCAGGCACCTGGAAGGTGACTGATTTTCCGCCGCCGGTAGGCATCAGTCCGAGAGTGTCTTTTCCCGAACAGATGCTTTCTATGATTTCCCATTGTATTCCTCTGAACTGGGTGTAGCCCCAGTATTCTTTCAGAATGCCAAGATATTTGCTTAGTTCCACGCCAGTCAATGAAGTATTTTTGTTTTTCCGATGGTCCAGCCTATGAATTGTTGCTTCCGCAGGGTCTGATGTCTTCTATCTGTAGCTGTATTTCGTTATGCTTGAACACATTGTCTTCTATGGTGTAGGCAATGTCGAAGCTTCTTTTCGACTTTATGTATCGTGCCGAGCCACTTTGTCCGAAGGCTATGCCGTTCATTACGTTGTTTGATTTGGAGTCCACGAGTTCGAGCTTGATGTGCTCCTGTTCTCGTCCCACCACCTTGCTCGTTCCGAAGTCATATACTTCGGTGGTGCAGAAGAGAGGCTTGGGGTTTCCAGGTCCGAAGGGACCGAACTTCTTCAGTTCTGCGTGCATCTTCTTCGTGATGTCCTTGAAGTCTATTACGGCATCGATGTTGAGTGCCGCCTCGGTATGTTCTGGCAGAATGTGCTCGTCTACATACTTCTGGAACCTTTCCCTGAATATTTTCACGTCGTCCCATCTCAGTGTCAGTCCTGCAGCATAGGTGTGTCCTCCGAAGTTCATCAGAATGTCTCTGCAGCTTTTTATTGCAGAGTAAATGTCGAACCCTGCCACGCTTCTTGCCGAGCCGGTGGCGATGTCGCCGTCTTTTGTAAGTACAACCGTCGGTCTTACATATATTTCGGTGAGTCTTGAAGCCACGATGCCGATGACGCCTTTCTTCCAGTTCTCGTCGTAGAGTACGATGCTTGAGTGTTTCTGTTGGCTTTCGAGTCTCGACACGATCTGGTTCGCCTCCTCTGTCATCTGCTTGTCGATGTCCTTTCTCTGCTCGTTGTATTCATTGATGTGTTTTGCCTTGCTGAGAGCAGTGGCAAAATCCTTTTCCACGAGCAGGTCAACGCTTTCCCTTCCGTTTTCCATTCTTCCGGAGGCGTTGATCCGTGGTCCTATCTTGAACACGATATCTGTCATTGAAAGCGTCCTTCCGCTAAGTCCGCAGATGTCGATAATGGCTTTCAGTCCGATGTTAGGGTTCTGGTTCAGCTGCTTCAGTCCGTGATAGGCTATGATTCTGTTTTCGTCCGTTACCGGCACAATGTCGGCAGCAATGCTTACGGCACAGAAGTCGAGCAGTGGAATAAGCATGGAGAACGGTATGCCGTTGCTTTTGGCAAAGGCCTGCATCAGCTTGAAACCCACACCGCATCCGCAGAGGTGCTTGAAGGGGTAGCTGTCGTCGCTTCTCTTGGGGTTGAGGATAGCCACGGCAGACGGCATTTCATCATCGGGCACGTGGTGGTCGCAGATGATGAAATCAATGCCGAGTTCTTTGGCATACTGTATTTCCTCGATAGCCTTTATTCCGCAGTCGAGAATGATGATAAGCTTTACTCCCGTTTCGTTGGCGTATTCGATGCCCTTACGGCTTACTCCATATCCCTCGTCGTAGCGGTCGGGAATGTAGTAGTCGATGTTGGAGTAGTATTGTTGTAAGAATTTGTAGACCAGTGCCACAGCGGTACATCCGTCTACGTCGTAGTCACCATACACCATGATACGTTCTTTTCGTCCCATGGCTTCGTTGAGTCGTTCCACTGCCTTGTCCATGTCTTTCATCAAGAATGGGTCGTGCAGTTCGGTAAGCTGCGGGTGGAAGAAGTGCCTTGCGTTCTCCTCTTTTATTCCGCGCTTTGCCATTATGAGTGCAAGTGGTGCACTGATGTTCATTTTCTCAATCAGTTTTTTTGCATCTTGCTCTTGTTGTGGTGTAGGTGGTTCGTATTTCCATTTAAAATGCATTTATATTGTTTTTTTATTTCCACGTGGTGAGCTCCCGACCCGTATGCGGCGTGTGTCTTGCGCCTTGTGCTTTCCCCCTTCTTTTGTATGCTTAGGTCAAAGAGCGTGTAAAGTTACGAATAAAAATCAGAATAAACATTACTGCACCTTGTTTTTTAGATAAATTTATTTGTGTGGCAATGTTTTCCTGTCTGCGGAAAAGTAAAGATTGTTCAGCTGTCTTGGACATTAAAAATAGAAATTCGGTAACTTTCCTATAGAAATTCGGTAACTTTCTCTTTGAGGCGTTTTAAAAAAAATATGATTTTATTTGTGGAGAATAGAAAAATGTGTATTTTTGCATTACACAAAAAGTACATAAAAATAAAACATAATCCATATAAAATCTTGTGACATGGAACCATTTTCTATTATGATGGGTTACGGACTCATCAATTCTTTATCCCAACTTATGATTAGACCCATTAGCGATCGACTCTCTGTTACCAAAAGGCAACATGAGATTACATCGCAGATGGAAAGTAAACACCGTCTCGACCTTGAAGCTCTACGACTAAACAAACAGATAGAACACGATAATCAGATTGACATTCAGACTTTTTGTCACAAATGCAGAATTGAAGAAGCCCAACAGCAGTTTGAACGCCAACTGAAAATGTGGCAGATAGGACAGTTCAATGATAAAATGTGGCCATTGTTGACACCATTTGATCATCCTTCGCTACACCCGTCTTTTAAAGAAGGGGAACGTGTGCCGGTAAACATATTTTTGGCTCAAACTGATCCTAAGTCACCTTTTGCAATATTAGTGCAGCCAGATTTGAAAAATAGGTTAAGTGCTTTTCTTCAGACAGCATATGCCAGTGACCCGATGCTGCAGCATCCTACTGTATGTCGTATCGGTGACTGGAAAGATGGCTTCCAGGATGCGGCATTTATCAATGCCTTGTGGTTTGGACTGCAAGGACAGCCATCCATAGTCGTAAATCCTATACAATCCTCATTTGGCGAGACGTTAAATTTAAACATAAGTATGTGGGGATTGGGCGAAAATGGTGTAATGCCTTCCACACGTAATGTGATGAGTGGAAACTTTAATCGTATATTGGGCAGCTTGAAACGCGAGGAGACAAAATTATGGATTGAACATGGACTTCCGACTACAAGTCCAGAAATGGAACAGAACCGAAACTTGCTGGAACAGGAAAAGATTATGGTGCAGTCAGGACATGGCGAATACGTGAATGAGCTACTTCCACAATATCAGTTGCCAAGAGAAATACAGAACAAGGTCATTTCTCGTTTTTCAAGTCATTACAGCCAGACTATCTCGGGCATAACATCTATGTTTGCTGACATTTACTACCTTATTGAATATGGCTCAAAACCTTATACACCAACGGCGATAAGGCAATATGCACAGATGAACGGATCAGAGGGTACTATATCACCGATATTTGCTCAACATTACCATCATGCTCTAACTACAATGGTATGTACCGATTATTTGCAAGACCGTATCCCTTATGCATATCTTGGAGTGGCAGAGTCGCTTAACTATGACCCTGACAATGCGATGCAAGTGTTTGAAGAGGGTGTGGGAGTATGGGCAAATCGTAAACTTGATGTTGATAAAGATATCGCTATTCCCGTTTCGGCAAGTGACTGCGTGAAACAGTTCCATGACAATGCCACACAACAAGACATCGACTATCTGCAACAGGCATCGCTCACCCTTATGCGACTTAATCACAAAGATGTGGCTGACGAAGTGGATAGGATAATTAAGAAGCTGGAAAAAACGGTGATGACAAAAAGTGTTTTGACAGATATAGAGCATAGCCGACAAGGAAATGATATATGCAGCAAGGAAAATTCTATCACTTCAAGTTCCTCAAAAGAAAAAAATATATATCTTGATAAAGATAAACAGCTTGATAGAAAAGATGAAGAGACAGACAGAATATTGGAAAAATTTCATAATCCTATGCCTCCATCAATATGTATAAACGCATTGTGGATAGTTCATGCCCCAATTGGAGGATTAGGATATCATGACGATGATTTTTATAATTTCTTAGATGAACATAGACGTTATTATTCTGAAATAACATATGCACGAGAAGCGGTCATTGTACGTAGACCCAACTATTTTGCTACTTTTTTTATAGATGATGATTGTAAGGTTATTCCAGGTAGAAAGTATTTGAATGAGCAATGTCTTCCTGTTGTTGGAAATATACTCTTAACGAAGAAATATGTTGATTCTACATATAATGGCTTTGGCATAATTCAGGCGTTGGACATTTCAGAAGGAAAGTGGGGCGGATTTGTTGATATTGATCTTTCAACACTTAAAAAAAGGAAATACTATCATGAATTGGAATATGTTGTTCTACCACAAATTGATGATTTGGTGGAAAATATTTTACAAGATTATAAATGTGACGGTATTCAAGATTATAAATATGATATATTTCAAGATAATAAAGGACGCTATTATAAATTAGGATATCAATCACGGCGAAAATTATTGAATGAGCAATTAATTATGAAACAGCCTTCTGTTTCATGGAAAATGTTCATACCCAAGAACTTCAATAAAATGAGCTATAATGAGAAAAATTGTCTTTTTTATGACTGTTTACACAAGGGTCTTTATGAAATGAAGAATTCGTTTATCTCTCATGGAGCACGATACAAGGTTAGTATAGAGCGCAATGACTATAAAGCCGATTTCTATACTAAAGCGGATGGCTCTTTTTTTGATGATTCTGACTGTCCTGACTCTCGTAGATGCCTTTTCTTCCCCTCATTAAAACGTTATAGAACAATGTGGTATAACGGTGATGGTTCTGGCTTTTATGGATGTAGAGTGTTTGACATTACAAAGAATGTATGTAGTAAAGAATATGAGCTTTCAATGGAAGACTTTTTGAAACTCCCCAATATAAAAGACACAAAGCTTAATATTCTTAGATTGGATGCATTGTGTATAAAACTTTTAAGCCAAGTAAATAACGGTTTTACTTGTAATGGCGAATTGATGAAACTATAATCCCTACAACTATGATAGATTTTTCAGACTTACTGTCGCAAGGCGACGCAAACGACATGATGCAGGAGCATACAATACATACTCCTGGCGGAGAAGACATCTCTTTCAGCGAACTTTGTAAAAGAGCTGGTATAGAATCGCCACCGCTTTTTGACGATATTCCATCGGTTATTCCTGCTGACGATGCTGTAATGCAACAAAATACACCGCATGATGTCTCAAATGGGAATGGAGTCACCGTTACTGATGTCTTTGGAGGGCAACATCACTATGCATCACAGGAAATGGCCAATGATTGTACGGATTTCTTCAGTGGACTGCCATGTTCGGGAACAACTCCTATACATATGGGTAATTTGTCTTCACCGGATTTGCCTACAGATGTACACACGCCTGTAGACACTTCTTTTTATGATGATCAGATTACTGCCTCTGCTAAACGGTTGGAACAGGCAACACGCGATATGAATGATGCTCATTCCGCTGCGGAAACAAGTGAAGCACGTCGTGCTATGGAACAAGCGCAAAAGGACATTGACTATTGGAATAATTACAAAGCGACAGTAGCTGTAAACCAAGGTATTAATAACATACAACATGATATGCTGGCAAATGAACTGAATAAGTCGCTCAATGATTTCAATGACGTAATTGGAAAACTGTGATTTGGATGATGAAAGCAATAGTTATTTTAGTGTGCAGTCTGTTTGCTTTGGCCGGTTTTTCACAATCTCTTGCAATATCCTTAAATGATTTGCGGGAGGGCGACTTGCTGTTTTGCGTAAAGGATAAGGGCAATCAGATAACAGATGTGACGCAAGGTGTCGGTGGTATGAAGATAGACCATGTGGCTATTCTTCATAGGACGGAAGGTGGTACCTATGCACTTGAGGCTATTCATAAGGGTGTGAGCCTGACGCCGATAGACAGTTTCATGGCAAGGCGCGACATGGTGTTGGCTGCAAGATTGAAGGATACGGTCGGGGTGGCTCGCTCTGTCGTGAGGGCGTTAAGGTTCCTCGGAAAACCTTATGACTTTAATTTCATGCCCTCCGACAGTGCTTTCTATTGTAGCGAACTGGTGCAGAAATGCTATCGGTACAAGAGTGGCGAAGTGGTGTTCAAACCCATACCTATGTCGTTCCACGACAATACGGGCAGGATCACGCAGTTTTGGAAAGACTATTATGGCAGACAGGGATTGACCGTTCCGGAAGGGGAGCCGGGAAGCAATCCGGGCGACTTGTCGAGAAGCGCAGCGTTGTGTATTCTCGGTTTCGTGGATAAAGACTGATGTCAAACCTCTCATGCTGTATTATCTGAGGAGTAATTGGGGTTTTTCGTTCAGCTTCTGATAAAAAACAGAAAAAAATGATATTTCCATGTCCAATATCCAACTTTGATTCGTATATAGTGTATAAAGGCAATGAAAGTCCGACGGTTCTATCATGTGTTTTTATACGAAGACATGTTGTATAATAGCCATTGGCGTAGGACTGATAATTTAAAATGATACAATTATGGATATTAGAAGAATCATGTTGATGGCAGCCATGATGCCGTGCATCGGTTTTGCCAGCGAAGTCAAAGGTAGCATGGGAGGTATGACGGAAAGTCAGGATACGGTGTTTACGGTAAACAATCGGAATATTGTTGTTTCGCAGGATGACAGTCAGACCAGTGTAAAGGTTTATAAGAATGATGGTAAGGAAATGACGCTGACTTCCGAAACGAAATTTGTTGATGGACAGGAAGTGGAGAGAGTCTTCGTCACTTCTCCTTTTATTCCGCAAAACTACAGTAAGCGCAAGCTCTCATTGCAGAGTCATTTCCCTTCTTTGTATATCGGCAGCAGTATGTTGCCTGGTGGGGTAGGCGGCTTGGGAGGCAACAGCGAGATGCACAGCCGTGATTCCAGATCATGGGAATGGGGCATATCTCTTACCAGTCTTTGCTTGCGTCTTGTAAACGATTTTGCACTTACGGCATCATTGACAGTAGGACAGGTACATAACCATTTCCAGGACAATTATACGCTGAGTACAACAGACGGGAAGTCTTCGATGACTCAGAAAGAAGGCGTTACGCTGAAGAAAAGCTATATAAGCTACAATGTGCTTCGTTTGCCGATTATGGCTGAATGGCAGAAGCGTATAGGAAAGAATGACCTGTATGTTGCCTTAGGTCCGTCGGTGGAGTATCGTTGGAATGACCACTCCCGTTATTTTGTAGGCAAGAGTAAAAATACGGAAACCGGAGACATAAACCTTAACCCTATAGGCTTGAATATTGATTTCTTTGTTGGTTATGGTTGTGTGTTGGTTTATGCACGCTCTGGTGTCACTCCGCTTCTCAAGAAGAGCAAGGCACCTGAATGCTATCCTATGTCAGTAGGACTTGGATTCAGAATTTAGGAGATACGAGAAGACGAGTTAACGAGTAGACATCGATTATCAGGGAAGAACTAATCTCCTTGTTAACTCGTCTACTTGTCAACTCGTCTACTTGTTTCTTGTCAACTGTTTTGCAAGTTGGAAACTTGCAAAACTACAGATTAATATCTACCGATGCTCCTGCCATAATCCATGTGCCGGGTTGTGGCAGACTACCGAAGTCGTAGTACTTGGTGTTGAACACGTTGTTTGCTTCAACAAACAGCTTGTATTTATCGGCGTTCCATGACAGACGGGCATCCATCAGTCCGTATGGCTTGAACTTGGAAACGACGGCATTGCCGCTGTTGTCTTTTCTTGTGAACGAGCCGGTACGCTTCTGCCAACGGTATTTCATCGTCAGGTCAAGCTTGCTCCAGATGTTCAGGTCGAGGTTGGCTACGAACTTATGGCGCAAGTATTCAAGTGTGGAACGGCTCTGTATGTTTGCCGGTTCGTCTTTGTCCTGTGTCATGTATGTGTATGAAAGGTCGAGTGATTTCAGCAGGTGCTGCTGAGGAATCAGCTGGTTCAGTTTCATTGCCAGCGACGCTTCAACGCCAAGAGTGTTAATCTTGGTGAAGTTCACCGATTTCCATACTGCGTCATTGCCCTCATTAGTGTCGAGAATCCAGTCTATCATGTTCTTACAGTGGTTGTAGAACACGCTGGCACTTGCCGTAATGCCGTTGCCAAGATATTTTACTCCTCCTTCAAGAGCCTGCAGCTCCTCCGGTTTCAGATTCTTGTCAGCCTTGTGACCGCCTACAGAATAGTAAAGCTCCGTTACGGAAGGCATTCTCAGAGAGGTGTTGTATGAGGCATAGAACTTAACGTTGTTACCAATGCGGTAGCTTGCGTCGATGCCAGGATAAACCCTCATGTTCATTTGGTTCCATGAATTCTTTACCGCAACGATTCCGGCAGACAGCGTGAAGCGCTCCAGCAGAATGTTGTGCTCCAGGGTGAAGCTGATGTTTGTGCGGTTAAGTCCGTTGGTGTAGTCACGGTCGGTATTGTGTATGTGTTTATGCTGTTCGAGCGGCTCGCCGAGTGTTGTGCTTACGAGGTCTTCGTTTCTCAGTTCGGCGCATACGGCAGTTCTACCGAGCGTCCAGTCGAAATACGAGTTAAGGTTTACGCCATACACGTCGGTGCGGTGGTAGTTGTAAGCCACTCCATAGGTGCCTCCCTCTGGAATGATGTTGTCCAGACCGCGGAAATATTCGAAGCGGTCCATGTTTCTGTTCCAGTATACCGATGGGCTCAGGTGCAGTTTACCGCATCTGGTGTCAGCCTGTAGAGCCGTGTAGCTCTTGAAAGTATGTTCAAATTGGTCGTCGCTGCCGGTTCCATAGAAAGTGTTGGAACCGAAGTCACGCATGCTCAATCCTGCATGCCAGCTGACTCTTGTGTCTTTGTCAGAGTATGTTCCTTGGTAAAAGGCCTTGGCTCCCTCGAAGTCTGTGTTCAGTCTGCCCGCCTTGTTGCGGTTGTATCCATCGGAACGTGTATAGTTTCCGGAAATGGTGTTGGTCCATTTTCCCGAAGTCAGTCCAATGCTTGTTCCACCGTTGAAGTATCCGTAGCTTCCTGCCTCTGCATGAGCTGAAATCTTGTTCTGTTTCGGATGTTTCGTAACGATGTTTATTGCTCCAAGCAATGATGAAGTTCCGAACACTCTTCCAGCCGGTCCTTCAAGCACTTCGATGCGTTCGATGTCGCTCACGTCAACGGGGAAGTCGAATGCGTTGTGTCCTGTCTGCGGGTCGCAGATGTTGATGCCGTTGAGCAGTATGGTTATCTGCTCCTGGTTTCCGCCGCGGATGCTGATGTCGGTTTGTGCACCGATTGGTCCGCGCTGCCTTACGTCTACGCTTGCCGCATATTTAAGCAGGTCGTTAATACTTTGCACCGGGGCAGCCTGAATGTCTTTCTGCTCCAGTACAGTAATCATTCTTGCCGCCTGCCCATGGGTAAGCGGAGCACGAGAGCCAGTTACTCTCACTTCATCGAGCGCAATCTCGCTATGTGTAGCCAGGCTGTCAGTTTCAGCCATGATAGACTGTGTGCTGATGCCGTCTGCCTTGGCATAGGTGAGGGTGGCAACGCTGAGTGTGCCTACAATCACTTCCTTGCCCAGACAAGCGAAGAGAGCATAGCCCTTGCGAGTGAAGTGTTTGAACTTCATTGGCGAGCTCGATGTCTTCTTGTTGTTGTACATAGATGTTTTTTGAAAATTAATTAAATGTTTGCCTAAAGGCGCGGCAAAGGTAGAAAATAATTATTAAATAGCGGAGACAAGTCTGTAATATATTTAAAGAAATGGTCTTTTTGTGTTGTTGGCAGGTAGGTTTATGTGGAGTATGTATAAAAAAACTCCCGGACTTAGCTGTAAAGCTGTTAGTCCGGGAGCTACAAACTTTTTATAACTTTATGAATGAATCATTAGATTCCGAGTTTCTTGCGAATGTCTTTAGGGATGGCGTTCTTGTTAACCATGAAGTCCATAACCTTGTAAGCTGCAAATGTCTTGGTCATGTACCATATACCCTTGTGGTCACCAGTCTCACCCCATGAGTTCTTTATCATATAGTACTCCTTGCCGTTCTGGTCTTTTGCGATACCGAAGAGGTGCATTCCGTGGTCGTCGGTTGTCTCCCAGTTGTCGTAAGCCTCCTGGCGCATCTCCTGTGTCAGCTTAACCTCAGGTGTGTTAACACCGAGAGAGTCGAGGATGTTTGTCTTCTGTGTCGGAGACAGTCTGAGCCATTTAGCTGCATCGCTTCCTGAGAGGCTCTGTACAGCCTTTGCGTCAACAGCCACAGCAAGTCCCTTGCGTGTGAATCCCTGCTCTGAAACATCGCCGCCCCACATTACAGAGTAACCGTTGTTGATGGCGTTGTCGATGATTCTTGTGATGTCTTCGATAGGCACGTTGTAGCTCATTCCCTGACGCCAGTTGTCCTGTACCTCTACTGGGAAAGCTGTCCAGAATGGGTGGTGTGTGTAGCTTGTGATGCTTACATAGTCGTTCCAGTCCAGACCGAAGCTGTCTGCATAGCTTCTTGGAGTGTATGTCTTTCCGTCAACGGTGAACTTCTCTGGGCAAACGCCGAGATATGAGTCGAGTATTCCTTGCAGACCCTTTTTCCATGCTGGAGAGAGTTTCTTCAGGTCGCTCTTTGCAATACCCTCAACGTATGGAGTCATTACTGCGAAGAATTCGTTGAAGTTGTTCAGCGAGTCGCCGTAGAGAGAGCCTGCTGCAGGCATTGCGTTTTCTGGGCAGATACCATAGTGCTTGAGGCAGTATAGTGGATCTTCTGCAGAACCACCCTGTGAGAAAGAAGTGTCACCATGCATGCGCACAGCCATTGTGGCACGGTCCATGTAGGTCTTGTTTGCTACGAAAGCTTCACAAAGGTCTACTGTCTTTCCTGTCTTCTTCAGGATTTCGCTCTCGAAGAACGATAGTGTAGAGTAAGCCCAGCAGGTACCGCTGCGGTTCTGGTCCTTGATGCTTGTAATCTTGCATTCCTTGACTGTGGTGAACTCGTGCTTGTTCTTGTTCTCCGGATTTTTCTTTTCCTCAGCATTGGCTCCCATAGCGAGGCAAGCCAAGAGGGCTAACGATAGAATTTTTTTCATTTCGGTTTCTTTTAGTGCGTATTGTTAATTTATTTAAAGGTTTTTCTTGTTTCTGTTTTAATTCTTGCTCATGAACTCCTCCACGTCTTTTGGATGATATGGAATGCGCTCCTTGCCAAGGAATCGGCAGCCGTCCTTTGTTATGAGCAGGTCGTCTTCGATGCGGATGCCTCCGAAGTCCTTGTATGTCTCAAGCTTCTCGTAGTTGATAAAGTCGGTGTGTAGACCTTTGGCGCGCCATTCGTCTATGAGTGCTGGGATGAAGTATATTCCCGGTTCGTCGGTTATCACGAAGCCTTCTTCGAGCTTTCGTCCCATGCGTAGGCAGTTGGTACCGAACTGTTCAAGGTTAGGGCGAGTCTCTTCGTCAAATCCTACATGAATCTGTCCCAGTCCTTCCATGTCGTGCACGTCCATTCCCATCATGTGTCCGAGTCCGTGTGGCAGGAACATAGCGTGTGCTCCGGCACGTACAGCTGCTTCGGTATCGCCCTTCATCAGTCCGAGTTCCTTCAGTCGATCGGTCATTAGTCGGCACACGCCGAGATGCACGTCGAAGTATTTTACTCCCGGCTTTGCCAGACTGAGTGCGAGGTCGTGGCAGTCAACTACTATAGAGTATATCTCAAGCTGTCGCTGTGTGAATTTTCCATTTACAGGGAATGTACGTGTGTTGTCGGAGCAGTAGTGTTCCATCGTTTCGGCTCCGCAGTCGCAGAGTGCGAGTCTTCCGCTTTCGAGAACAGCCATCGACGGGTTGCCGTGCATTATCTCTCCGTGTTGCGTGAAGATAGTAGGGAAGCTTGTCATAGAGCCGTATGAGTTGGCTATTCCGTCCACCTGTCCGCCTACGAATTTCTCTGTCACTCCCGGCTTTGTCAGTCGCATGGCAGTAGTGTGCATCTTGTATCCTACGGCGCATGCGCGTTCAATCTCTTCAATTTCGAGCTGGCTCTTTGTGGAGCGCTGCTTAACAACGGCATTGATGAGTTCAAGCGATGCCTGCTCGCGCTGCTGGTTTGGATGTATGCCGAGCAAGTCGAATATCTGTATCATAGTGTCGTGGCGGTATGGTGGCAGGAAGTGTACCTGTCGCTTGTCTCTTAGCGCATTGTTGCAAATCACCTGCAGCTGCTTCATCGGTGCGCTGTTTTTCACTCCGCATGATTCAGCCATGTTGCTGACGCTGTTTACGCTTCCGTACCATACGATGTCGTCGATGTCGATGTCATCGCCCACAAGGGTTTCCGTGTCGTTGTCGATGTCTATCACTCCCACAAGTCCGTCTCTCTGAAGTCCGAAGTAGTAGAGGAATGATGAGTCCTGACGGAATGGGTAGTAACCGTTTGCCGGGAAGTTTGCCGGCGACTCGTTGTTTCCGAAAAGAATTATTACTCCGCTCTTTACAAGCTTCTTGAGCTCCGTGCGGCGGTTAACGTAGGTTTCTTTACTGAACATGTCTTTTGCCTTTCTTAGTTTATTCCAACTGTTGTACTTAGCCTTTTTTCACTTAAGGTTATGCGATAAATTGAAAATATTGCACACACCGTATTACAATGATATGAATATTATCTTTGCAAAGATATGAATTATTAAATATAAATCATTAACTTTGCAAAGATTTTTAAAGATTTCAATCATATTTTTTGAAAAAGTACTGCTTTTCTAAAGCTTTGTATGTGTCTGGAATGATTTGGTGGGCTTTACATTGTGTAAGTAAAGTAGATAGAAGAGAATATTATGCAGGTAAATTGGAATACAGGATTGGTGCTCGAAGGCGGAGGCATGAGGGGTACTTTTACAAGTGGGGTGCTTGACGGATTGATGAAGAACAATGTCTATTTCCATTATGTCGTAGCGGTGTCGGCTGGCGCATGCAATGGACTCTCTTATATGAGTCACCAGATCAGGAGGGCACGCATCTCTAACATCGACTATCTTGCCAAATACAAATACATTGGACTGCGCCATTTCGTAACTCAGGGCTGCATAGTTGACCGCAAGCTACTCTACAAAGATTTCCCCGACAGACTGCTGCCGTACGATTATGATACCTTTTTCAACAATCCGGATGAGTTTGAGATGGTCACAACCAACTGTCTCACCGGCCGGGCCTGTTATCTTTCCGAGAAGTCTGACCGCCAGAGGCTTATTGACATCTGTCTTGCATCCAGCAGTCTGCCTTATGTGTGCAAGATTGTTACGGTGGACGGCATACCGATGCTGGATGGCGGTATAGTGGACAGCATACCCGTTTTGCACTCCATTGAGCGTGGGCATAAGACGAATGTGCTTGTACTGACACGTAATAAAGGGTATCGTTCAACGGAGAAGGACCATAAGATTCCGCATTTCATCTACAAGAACTATCCCCGTCTGCGTGTTGCCCTGAGCCACCGTTGCGAGGCTTCCA
Source organism: uncultured Prevotella sp. (assembly GCA_900548745.1). GTDB lineage: Bacteria > Bacteroidota > Bacteroidia > Bacteroidales > Bacteroidaceae > Prevotella. The sequence goes on along the minus strand of URLQ01000042.1, from coordinate 2,298 downwards.
ACCGTCAGCTCGACATGATTGACGAGATGGAGGAGCGTGGCGAGATAGTTTGCATCCGTCCAGAAAGACCCATGGAAGTGGGACGTATGGAGAGAGACGTGGAGAAACTGGAACGCCTCTATGAAGAAGGATTCCACCTTGGAGAGAAATTCTGCAAGGAATATATATTATAAGGTATAGCCGTCGTTTTGATTTTTGCGTTTCTAATACCTGATATTATATATGAAGACACCCCTTTTTTTATGTATAGAGACTGAGGTGTCTAAATGGTAATATCATTCAATGAAATTCAACAAATATTTAGTAAATGTTGGGGACCCAATCTGATAGATTGTTGATAGGGCGACAGTTTTCAGCTCTTCAGAGTATCTTACGTAGAGAAACAGAATGAGAACCGATTTGCCTTAAGAAAGTTCTATGCTTGGCTTCGTTAACGGAATTTTGCATATTATGAATGGTCGTTTCTTTGGAAGCGGATATTTTTATGAGTAACTTTGCAATCAGATAAAATATAAAGAATATGGACGAAAAGCAGAGAATCATGCAGCTGCGTAGAGAGCTGCACGAACATAACTATAAGTATTATGTGTTGAACCAGCCGGAGATTTCCGACCAGGACTTTGACTTCATGATGCACGAGTTACAAGATCTTGAGGCCAAACATCCGGAACTTGCAGACCCTAACTCGCCTACGCAGCGAGTGGGCAGCGACCTGAACCATGAGTTTCAGCAGGTGACACATAAATACCCGATGCTCTCGCTCGCAAACACGTACAACGAACAGGACGTGGCGGAGTGGTACGATAGCGTGAAGCGCGGACTCAATGGAGAAGACTTTGAGGTGTGCTGCGAGATGAAATACGACGGACTATCCATTAGTCTTACCTACGTTGACGGCAAACTGGTGCGTGGAGTGACAAGAGGAGACGGTGTGCACGGTGATGATGTTACGGCAAACGTGAAGACCATACGTGCCATTCCTCTCGTGTTGACAGGAACCGGTTATCCGCAGGAATTTGAAATAAGAGGTGAGATCCTGATGCCGTGGAAAGTTTTTGAACGGCTTAACGCAGAGCGTGAGGCTGCAGAAGAACCTCTCTTCGCAAACCCGAGAAACGCTGCAAGCGGTACACTGAAGAGTCAGAACTCGGCTCTCGTGGCAAGTCGGCAGCTTGATTCATATCTCTATTATCTGTTGGGCGAAGAGTTGCCGTGCGACGGTCACTATGAGAATCTCGAAGCAGCCCGTAAGTGGGGATTCAAGATAAGTGAGGGAATGAAGAAGGTGAGGACGTTACAGGAGATTTACGACTATATAAACTATTGGGACAAGGAGCGCAAGAACCTGCCCGTTGCCACCGATGGCATTGTGCTGAAAGTGAACTCCCTGCGCCAACAGCGCAACCTTGGCTACACGGCAAAGAGTCCACGTTGGGCAATTGCCTACAAATATAAGGCGGAGAGGGCCTGTACGAGGCTCAATGAGGTGAGCTTCCAGGTTGGCAGGACGGGAGCCGTCACGCCTGTTGCCAATATGGATCCTGTGCAACTGGCAGGAACAACCGTGAAACGTGCAACGCTTAACAACGAAGATTTTATACGTAGCCTTGACCTCCATATCGGTGACTATGTGTATGTAGAGAAGGGTGGGGAAATCATTCCGAAGATTGTAGGTGTAGACCTTGACCAGAGACCTATTATCGCACAGCCCGTAAGATTCATAACCCACTGTCCAGAGTGCGGTACCAAACTCGTTCGTTATGAGGGAGAGGCAGCATGGTACTGTCCGAACGATGCAGGCTGTCCGCCACAGATAAAGGGTAGGATAGAGCATTTCATCTCGCGCCGTGCTATGAATATCGACAGTATAGGTCCGGAGACGGTTGATGATTTCTACCGTCAGGGACTCGTACACAACGTTGCCGACCTATATACTATTGATGTGCAGCAGATAAACGGTGATGGTAGCCGCCAGAAATCGGCTATGAAAATCATCAGCGGCATTGAGGAATCGAAGAATGTGCCTTTCGAACGTGTTGTCTTTGCCCTTGGCATCCGTTTTGTTGGTGAGACATCGGGAAAGCTTCTTGCACGCCATTTCAAGAATATCGATGCCCTGATGAACGCCACGCTTGAGGAACTCCTTGAGATTGACGGCATCGGCGAGGTTATGGCAAAGAGCATCATTACATATTTCCACAACGAGGAAAACATGCAGATTGTGGAGCGTCTGCGCAGCTACGGACTGCAGATGGCGTTAAGCCGGGAGCAGATGGAAAACGCCTCAGACTTGTTGCA
>URLQ01000041.1 GCA_900548745.1 uncultured Prevotella sp. | reverse complement strand
GGGCGACCGGGCAGTTTTCCCCGATAATATATATGGATACGGCATTCCTGATTTGTGGAAAGCTTATCAATCTACGGTAAACACTCGCCGTTGATTATGGACTCGCTTTCTCTTTTAGAACTGAATGCGCTTGTTCGCCGCAGCCTGGAGCAGTGCTTGCCCGATGAATATTGGATACAGGCGGAGCTGAGTGACGTTCGTTCCAATACGACGGGACATTGCTATCTGGAATTCATACAAAAGGATCCGCGTAGCAATAGTCTCGTAGCCAAGGCACGCGGTATGATCTGGAATAATATTTACCGCCTGCTGAAACCTTATTTTGAGGAATCTACCGGACAGCTGTTCACTTCGGGAATAAAAGTGCTGGTCAAGGTGACCGTGCAATTTCATGAACTCTACGGGTATAGTCTGACGGTACTCGATATCGACCCTACTTATACCTTGGGAGATATGGCGCGTCGCCGTCGTGAGATACTGCTGCAACTGGAAGAAGAAGGAGTACTGACGTTGAACAAAGAGCTGGAAATGCCGGTTCTTCCCCAACGTATTGCAGTTGTTTCTTCAGCTACGGCAGCCGGCTACGGCGACTTCCGCGACCAGCTGCAGACCAACCCCTACGGCTACCAGTTCAGCATAACCCTCTTCCCTGCCACGATGCAGGGCGAAGACGTGGAGCAGAGCATCGTCGGCGTGCTCAACGAGATCTATCAGCGCGAGGCTGATTTCGACTGCGTTGTGATAATCCGTGGCGGTGGAGCCAGCAGCGACCTCTCCGGCTTCGACTCCCTTGCCCTTGCCGAGAACGTGGCAAACTTCCCCTTGCCCGTCATTGCCGGCATCGGCCACGAGCGCGACGAGACCGTGGTAGACATCGTGGCGCACACGAGCGTAAAGACCCCCACGGCTGCGGCAGCCCTGCTGATAGACAATCTGCACAGTGTAGACCAGCTCCTCTCCGACATGCGCCAGCGCATATATAGCAGCGTGCGCCTCTCGATGCAGGCAGAGCTGCAGCGCCTCTCGCACTTCTCGCAAGTCATACCCACCCGGTTCTCGCTCGTCAGCACACGCCAACTCTCGCGCATCGGCACTCTCTCGCAGCGACTCCTCTCTGCAGCACAGCAGCAGGTGGCTGAAAGCAAAGGCAGGACGCAGCTCATGGCAGAGCGCATACCGGCAGCAGCAGGCAGACGGCTCTCCGACGAGCGGCACCGCCTCGAAATGCTCTCGCAGAGCGTAAGAGCCCTCGACCCCCAGCTCATCCTCGACCGCGGCTACTCCATAACCCTGCTCAACGGAAAAGCCGTAAGGAACAGTAGTGAGCTTGCCCCAGGCGACGAACTCCACACGAGATTTGCAGAAGGCGAAGTAAAGTCGGTAGTGGAATGACAGAATCCTCAGAACGCAAAAAAACTGCGGAATGACAGAATCAGCATAAAGAAAAAAAGTGAAACAAAACAGCAAAACGACAATATATGAAACAGAACTTCAACTATGAGCATGCAATGGCGCAGCTTTCCGACATCGTGAAGAAGATGGAGTCGGGAGAACTCGACATCGACTCTCTTTGTCAACAGCTCAAGACGGCAAAGCAGCTGATAAGGCAATGCAGGGACAAACTTACGAAGACCGACGAGGAGATAAAGAAACTGCTTGAGGAATAGAAAGCCCCCTCAGATGGCTCCCATTCCGGTGGAAGTAGTTAATAATAGTTGTATAAATCCATTAACTATGCATTTTCCACCTTATTTTATTGCAGAAGAACAATATTCTTATTACTTTTGCCTACAATAACTTTAAAAATATACATTATGAAAGATTTGGATTGGTCAAATTTAGGCTTTGGATACAGACGTACAGACTATAACGTACGTTGTTATTATCGTGACGGCAAGTGGGGAGAGATAGAAGTCTGTTCCGACGAATACCTCAACCTGCACATGGCAGCAACCTGCCTGCACTACGGACAGGAAGCATTCGAGGGACTCAAGGCATTCCGTTGCCCCGACGGCAAGGTACGCGTGTTCCGTATGGACGAGAATGCAGCACGCCTGCAGTCCACATGCCGCGGCATCCTGATGCCGGAAGTATCAACAGAACTGTTTGAGGAAATGGTAACAAAGGTAGTACGCCTCAATCAGGAGTACATCCCCACATACGAGAGCGGAGCATCCCTCTACATCCGTCCGCTGCTCATTGGCACAAGCGCACAGGTAGGCGTGCATCCCGCAAGTGAGTATGTGTTCATCATCTTCGTTACACCGGTAGGTCCTTACTTCAAGGGCGGCTTCTCAACTAACCCATACGTCATCATCCGCGACTTCGACCGCTCGGCACCTTTGGGCACAGGCAAGTACAAAGTGGGAGGAAACTACGCAGCCTCAATGCAGGCAAACCATCTCGCCCACGAGAAAGGCTACGCCTGCGAGTTCTATCTCGACGCAAAAGAGAAAAAATACATGGATGAGTGCGGAGCGGCAAACTTCTTCGGCATCAAGAACAACACCTATGTCACACCTAAGTCAACATCCATTCTGCCAAGTATCACCAACAAGAGCCTTATGCAGCTTGCAGAAGACTTCGGCATGAAGGTTGAGCGCCGTCAGATTCCGGAAGAAGAACTCGAGACATTCGAGGAAGCTGGAGCATGCGGCACAGCAGCCGTCATCAGCCCTATCTCATACATCGACGACCTCGACACGGGCAAGCGCTTTACGTTCAGCAAGGACGGCAAGCCGGGACCTGTCTCCCACAAGCTCTACACACACCTGCGCAACATCCAGTACGGCATAGAGCCTGACACACACGGATGGACAAAGGTTGTTATCGACTAAGAGATAAAACAAGAATTATATAAAAGCAAAAATACATGAGGCAGAAGTCCGGCAAACGGCTTTTGGAACGTGGCTAAACATATACCACGCACGCACACAATTCCCCCGGCTTCCTGTATTTTTGCTTTATTCTTATCAGCAGTGGCATTATCGCAGCCCCCTAACACGCACTTAAAAACAATAAATGAGTAAAGGAAAACTACAGAAATTCGCAGAGATGGAAACGTTCAAGAACGTCTTCCAGTACCCATATTCAGTAATGGAAAACGTGCCGTTCGAGATGAAAGGAAAGTGGCGCGAGGAATATTTCCGCAACAGCAACCCCATCGTGCTTGAGCTCGGATGCGGCAAAGGAGAATATACCGTAGGGCTGGCACGCATGTTCCCCGACCTGAACTTCATCGGCGTAGACATCAAGGGAGCACGCATGCACACCGGAGCAAAGCAGGCTCTCGAAGAAAAACTGTCCAACGCTGCCTTCCTGCGCACCAACATCGAAATCATCGATCGCTTCTTCGCTACCGGCGAAGTGCAGGAGATATGGCTCACCTTCAGCGACCCGCAGATGAAAAACCCGCGCAAAAGGCTCACAAGCACATATTTCATGGAGCGCTACCGCCGCTTCCTCGTAGACGGAGGACTGGTGCATCTGAAGACAGACTCCAACTTCCTTTACACCTACACGAAATACATGGTGGAGAATAACAACCTGCCGCTGCTCGTGGCAACAGAAGACCTCTATCACGACGACACCCTCGACGAAGCCACACGCAGCATACTGTCCATCCACACATACTACGAAAACCAGTGGATAGAGCGCGGACTGAACATAAAATACATGAAGTTCCGTCTGCCGGCAGAAGGCAAGCTCGAAGAGTCGGACATAGAAATACCGCTCGACGAATACCGCAGCTACAAGCGCACCAAGCGCAGCGCAAAAGACACCGCAAAATAGCATGGGCAGAGAAAGCCGCAGCTGCCCGAAAAATAAACACATATTTTTGCATGATGAAAAAAAATGCTAACTTTGCAAAGAAAACAGCCGGACGGCAACAGACACACCATTTTGCCCAATGGCAAGAATAACGGAAAGTAATATAAAAACATAATGACACTATATCCGAAACTCATAACGGATGCGTTGCAGACCGTGACGTATCCCGGAACAAAGAAAAACCTCGTGGAGAGCGACATGGTGGCAGACAACCTGCGCATCAACGGCAACCACGTCTCCTTTTCGCTCATCTTCCCGCGCGACACCGACCCCTTCCTCAAGTCAACCGTAAAGGCAGCAGAAGCTGCAATACGCTACAACGTGAACAAAAACGAAGGCGAAGGCTGCGGAGAGCAGGTCGAGATAGAAATCTCACTCGAGTATAAATCAAAACCACGCCCCGAAGTAGGAAAAATGCTGCCACAGGTGAAAAACGTAATTGCTGTAAGCTCCGGAAAAGGTGGAGTGGGCAAGAGCACCGTATCTGCAAACCTCGCCATAGCGCTGGCACGTCTGGGCTATAAGGTGGGACTGCTTGACACCGACATCTTCGGACCGTCAATGCCGAAGATGTTTGATGTGGAAGACGCCCGTCCGTATGCAGTGGACGTAGATGGCAGGAAGCTCATCGAACCGGTGGAGAAGTATGGAGTGAAGCTCCTGAGCATCGGCTTCTTCGTGAATTCAGATACTGCCACCTTGTGGCGCGGCGGAATGGCGTCCAACGCGCTGAAGCAGCTCATCGCCGATGCCAACTGGGGCGACCTGGACTATTTCATACTCGACACCCCTCCAGGCACGAGCGATATCCATCTGACGCTTCTGCAGACACTCGCCATTACGGGTGCCGTAATCGTGAGCACACCGCAGAGTGTGGCTCTCGCTGATGCGCGCAAGGGTATCGACATGTATCAGAACGACAAGGTGAACGTGCCCATCCTCGGTATGGTGGAGAACATGGCATGGTTCACGCCGGCCGAATTGCCCGAAAACAAGTATTATATTTTCGGCAAGGAAGGCTGCAAGCAGCTTGCCAACGAACTGCATATCCCGCTGCTCGCCCAGATTCCGCTCGTGCAGAGCATCTGTGAGGACGGCGACAAGGGAGAGCCGGCAGCATGCCATCCCGAGACAATCACTGGTCAGGCATTCCTCAACCTCGCCCAGGCCGTAGTGACAAAGGTGAACCGCCGCAACAAGGTGCAGCCCAAGACAAAGATTGTTGAGGTGAAAGAATAAAATACTGTATCCGGTTTTGTATAAATGATATAATGACTTCCCTATGGTGTGTAATCCACAGAGGGAAGTCATTTGTTTTTTGCAGACAGCGCTGAAATCCTACGGTTATTATGGCGTATTACGTAAAATCCCCGAACCGGCAACTGATGCACGGTTCGGGGAATCTACTATTGATATAATAACCTAACTAACAATCCGCTCTTGAAGTTATCTGTTAACCTTCACGGCCTTTACAGTTCCGTCTGTCATGGTCATTACCTTGATTACGGTGCCGGTGTAGTTGGCATTTACGCGTGTTCCGTCGAGGGTGTAGTATGCTGTGGCGGTTACGCCCATAGTCTGGTTCACCTCTTTTACGGCAGATGCTGTGCCAGCCTCGGCAGCCTCGGAGAGACCGCCCATCTCATTGGCGGCGCGAACGCTCCATTTGCCTGTAGAGTCGGCATTGTCGTAGTGGTTCTCAGTGGTGAAGTCCACCACCTTGCCGTCCTTGCATACTGCCCAGAGGAGCACGTACTGACTGTCGTCCCATGTCATCTTGCCCTCGCTGATTAGCACGTTCTGCGGAGCAGAAGCCTGTTCGGTGAGAGCTGTAGGGTCCCAGTTGTCGGTGCTGCCCATCACTGTGGCGAGTGTATACTGAGCGGCCTCCTCCTTTGTGAGTACGGGGTTATTGGCGTGTCCGTCGCCGAAGGTCTTCTTTCTTCCGCTCAGGTCAATTACGGTGCCCTTGCTTGTCATGGAGTTGTATTCGGCGAAGCGTGCCGGCCAACCGCCGCTCATCTCGTTCCAACCGATTGCCGAAGGCTGTGCCTCCATCTTGGTGTCGATGAAGAGGGCGACAGGAGTGCCCGAGCCCCATGGACGGCCGAGCGTGTAGTTGCCATCGATGCCGCTCTTTTCGGCCTTGATGGTGCAGTCCTTGAAGATATATCCGTATTTCGTAGGCTTTGACGGTACGGCGAGATAGCCCGTGCCGCACATCTGCAGATTCACCTTATTATAGAATACGTCACCCTTTCCGCAGAGGTAGTCGGTGTTGCCGCGGAGCAGTCCGCCCTCGAAATAGAAGCGGCTGCGGTCGCTGTTGGATACGTAGGTGTCTTGGAATCCCCAGAGGCACATGTCCTTGCATATTGTCTTGTTAGACTGGTCGTTGAGCTCAATGTCGCGTCCCTTGGCATCGCCCATGGCACTCTTGATGGTGAAGTTCTGCATGTAAGTGTTGGTCGCACCGCTCTGCAGACAGAGCACGTCGCCCTGACCGATACCCTCGGCGATGTTTCCGCCGTCCGGCTTATACTGGTCGGGCACCTTGTTCGTGATGATGGTCTCCGTCATGTCCTCACCGATGATGGACACGTTAGGAGTGTTCAGATATGTAGTAGGGTCGGCAAACTTGGCGTATTCCTTGTCGTCCACCTTGCAAACCTTCTGGTTGCTGGTGTTGTTGCCTTCCAGTACGTAGTTGCCCTTCTTGATGAAGATGCGGTAGCGCTGAGTTTTGTCGGCACGCTTTGCAGCGGCTGCAAAGGCTTCGATGAGAGTTCCGTCGGCAGGAACGATGAAGTCGTACATTGCTTTTGCCACTACCGGACGGGCCTTGGTCTTGAATGTTATGCTTATCGGCTCGGCGAGCTTGTTGTCTGTGAGGTCGCTGATGCTGTTGGCAGGCAGTGTGAATGTGTATTGCGTGTCATACTCCAGTGCCTTGTATTCAAACGAAACGGTCTTGCCCGATACGGCAGGTGTGAGATTCTTTCCGTCGAGGGTGGCAGTGGTATTTTCGCCGGCAACCTTCACTTTCTCGTCGAAGGTGAGGATGATGTTGCCGTTGGCAGATACGTTCTCGGCATTGTCTGCAGGAACTGTCTCCACGAGTACTGGAGCCTTGCCGTCGTCAACGATCTTGGCTGTTCCGGTGATATAGATGTCGGAGATACCGATACCGTCGTTGTTTGATGTAGTGCCCTTTATCTCTGATGTCTTGTCGGCAATCCAACGGATGTAGACAGCAGGCTGGTTGTTGGCAGCGGCAGGGAGAGCGAACTCCTCAGTCTTCCAGTTCTTTGCTCCTTCGAGAACAAAGGAACCGAGCTGTGTCCATGTCTCGCCGTTGAGCGAGTATTCCACGTCATATTTGGTATAGGCATTGTAGTTGAATACCATTGCCGAAGAAACCTTCACGTCGGTGAATGCCGAAGCGTTCACCATGGTCTGCCAGTAGTATTTGCCCAGTCCCTCGGTGTTCCAGTTCACGGCAGCCCATTTGCCCTCGTAGCCGCCAGAGCTCTGGCTCTTGTCGAGCCAGCCGATGGTCTTTCCGTCGGCATCGCGGAGCACGAGAGCGTCGGCGTCGTTGTCCTCGGCTGCGAAGTCAGCCTTGCGTCCGTTGTTTCCTTTCTGCACGAAGTCCCATCCGGCGATGAAGTCAATAGCCGAGAAGTTAGCCTCCAGCGACTTGTTTTCTGTCATGTCGAGCTGCAGTTCCGATGCAGTCTCGCCGTTGCTCCATGAGTTGAAGGTAACAATCTTGTTTGAAGAGGCAGTAAGTGTGACCTTTGTCCCCTCCTCATACATGTTCTTGCCTTCCACCACGGTGGCGGCAGGAGTGGCGCTTACCATATAGTCCTTGCCAGGAGCGTTCACGGTAACGTCGAGCGAATAGGTGTTCAGCTTCTTGAAGTTCGCCTTGATGTCTGTGTTGGCGTTCAGGGTGATGTTGAGAGTCTGCTCCGTACCGAGCTCATTGTTTGCGGCGTCGGTCCAGTTCACGAATTCGTAGCCGAAGTTCTTCTTTGCGGTGAGCTTCAGTTCTGTTCCCTCGTCAAATTCCTCGCCGGCAGGGTAGAGGGACACGGTTCCTGCCTCTTCAGGGTTGGCGGTGGCTGTGATTGTATAGCGTGCCACGTCTTGCTTCTCGCCGGAAACGGTTCCGAGAATGTTCACGTTGTTCAGTCCGTATTGCTTGCCGGTGTTGTCGTATATGTTCACGAGCAGCGAGAATCCCTTTTCTGTGGCGAATCCTGTCGGAACGTCATACTCAAATGAAGCGACGTCGGTGTTGCCGGCCTTGTTTCTCATCGGCTTGATGCCTGTGGCGAGAGTGCTTGTCTTTCCTTCTACGGTCCTTACTCTTACGGCCATCTGTCCGCCGTCCGTACCGAAGCGCATGATGTTTGCGCTAACTTTCGTCGGTGTGAACGTGATGCCCTTTGATGGTACCACCTTGAACTCCACGGCATTCTCGTCGTTCTCTGCTCCGCCCTTTGCCGAAGGCTGGAAGCGGGTGTAGGTGATGCCGTTGAATGCCTGTGCCTTTACGCTGGTGAGATTTTCTCCGAATGAGACGGAGGTAGTTGTGAATGCTCCTTCTGGAGATGAAACAGGTTCGTCAATCTCTCCGTTGAACGGGAAGTTCACGGTTGCCTCGGCATTGTTGAAGCCAGGCTTGTCGCTTTTCACTACGGGCAGTAACATCTGGATGGAACGGTAGTAGCCGCCGTCGTTTCCTATCACTATGTCGATGGTCTCGGCCTGTGATGCTATTGTGTATACCAAAGGGTTGGCAGACTCATAGTCGGTCTGTCCGTCTACGGTGGTTGCCGTCTTGCCTTCGGCACCGAACGGGCTCATTGCCTGTATCGTGACTGTGGCGCCTGTGCATGAAGGCACGGTGAACTTAGTTCCGTTGTTCCACTGGCACCAGTCGGTCCAGTTATTGTTGTTGACCTTGCCGCTTGTGGCATCCATGTCCATCTTCACGTCGATTGTTTCGCCGCCGATGGTAACCTGTGTCACGTAGATTCCCTTGTTTCTTTCGTATGCCATTCTCGGTGCACCGTTCTGGCGCTGGAAGTCCCAAAGCAGCGTAGCCGGCTCTGTACGGTCGGCAAGTGTCTTGGCGTTGGCAGTGAATACAGGAGTGAGAGTGGTGTTGGCTGTGATTGTGACGGCGTCGCCGGCCTTGTATGTGCTTGTTCCGTCTGTCCAGCCTGTCAGTGTCTTGCCGGATATGTATAATGTGCGGTTTGCAGGGATAGTGAATGTCTTTCCGCTCTCCACCTTTTCCTCTGCCGGAGCTACACCTTCTGTCTCGCAGCCGCTGATATCGAATGATACCTTGAATTCTTCTGCAAGTTCGGATGCGTCGGCATGCTCCACTGCTATGTATGGTGTGTAGCTTCCGCCGCTTATGGTCAGTGTGGTTGCCTCCGTACCTTTATAATAGGCACTTGCCGTGAGTGGTTTTGCCGTGGAATAACAGCCTTCGCCGGTCTTGGTGTTGAAGGTGGCAACGGTTGTTCCAGCAGAGTTCTTCACTGTCACGTCTCCGCCCCAGTTACATGTTCCCATACTGATTTTCACGGGGCCTTCTACCGGAACCTTGCATGAGAAGTTTCCCCACCCATGCTGGTCGGAATGGTATTTTCCGCTGAGCACGATGTTTGCCGAAGCGTCGTCGGCTGCCACACGGGTCTGTGTGCCGTCATCGCCTATGACCACACCGAACTCAAATTTCTGTCCGGAGGATTTCTCCTCTGAGGTGATGAGATTGCCGTTTGTCAGGTCAATCTTGATGTCCTTGAATGCTGCCATGGCCGGAAGTACTCCGATCAGACAGACAAACAGGAGGACATTCCTCAAAATTTGTCTTTTCATAAATGTTTTATTTGTTAGTAATTTGTTGCTTTTTGAATTTGCCTTAGCTTATTCTGGTGTTGCAAAGGTATGAAAAAAAGGCGTAATGCAATGTGCATACGCCCTTTATTATAGAAGGTTTGGAGGATATTCCCCTATTTTGAATTATTTTTATCCTATAGAGGTTTCCTCACTTAGTCATTCTCCTCGTCATCATCCCAAGTTTCGTCCCAAAGACTGTGCTTCTTTGATGTCACTTCTAACTCAGTTGCCGGCTTTTGAAAATCATTTATTAGATTGCTGTTGAACTTTTCCGAACCTGCCATAAGTGGTTGTTCATCCATTCCCATACTTGTAATCGCGGGAGCGATATATTTCTTTTTCATTTGTGTGTTCCTTATTATTTTATTATTATCTTCTTTCCATTGTGGATATAGAGTCCACGCTGAGGTTTCATAGTTTTCTGTCCGCTGATGGTGAAGTATGCACCCTCGTTGTTGCCGTCGGCATTAAAGCTGTTTATGCCGTTTGTGCCGCCATTGTTGATAACTACCTTCAGCTGAGCGCCCTGTATTGCCGTTGGTATCTCGAGGTAGGCCTTGCCGGCAGGGATGTAAGCACCGTTCTGGAAGTTCTTGAAGTATGATACGTCTTCCGTCTTGTCGTAAACGAGCACAAACGAGTAGCTGTTATTTATCATTGTGCGCTCCAAAGTTCCTTTCAAACTGTTTCCTTCGAATTTTGCCAGAGTCTCGCAAGGAGTCATATTGTATGTCTTACTTGCTTCGCCGCCGAGCACTACGCCCTCACCGGCAGGGATAATGCCGTCGCTGACTTTGTTTAGCATCACGGTATTGTCATTTACAGATGCCGTATATACGTTGAGTCCTTTAGGAGCCTTGCAGCTAATGCCAGAACAGAATGTTCCCATGCCGCCGTCAGAGAGTTTGGCTTGTGTAAATACATTAATCTTGTTGCTCTCTTCTCCAAGTCCGCCCATTTCGTTGGCAGCGCGAACAGACCACAGTCCGTCTTCGCTTATAGCATATTCACATAGCATAGTGTTTTCCACATATTTGCCATTCATAAACACTGCATAGCAGCGTGCATCAGGTACTGCCTCCCATGAAAGCTTCCCGTTTGAATAAGTCAGCTTTGGTTTTGCTGTCTTAGCCGTGTATGCTGCAACATCCCATGCGTCTGTACCGCCGAGGACATTGTGCACTGTAAAAGTTGCGGCTTCTGTATCTGTAAGGATTGGTGTATATTTGTTGAGTGAGGTAGGCGAATTCTTTCGTGATGAAAGGTCAATCTTTTCACCGTTTTTGTCTGCAGAGTTATACTCATAGAAATGAGTCGTCAGGTTACTCATGCTTGTCCATCCTGCATCTGAGCATAATACTTCCATTTTTGTATTAAGGAAGTATGCGCGTGGCTCGTTTCCCCATGGACGTCCGAGATTCCAGCTCTTGTCTGTCACGTTTGTTGCTCCCTCATCAGCTTTCACTGTACAGTTATTCAGAACATACCCCCATTCTGTAGTAGGCAGAGTGTTTGGAGCTACTATAACGTTGCCGTTCTTGTTTCCGAGAATCAAATTGCAGTTCTCAAAGAAAATATCTCCACCTCCACAGATGAAGTCTGTTGTACCGTAGATGTCGCAGTCTTCAAGATATGTTCTGTTGCCAGTTACATAAGTATCTTGACTTGCCTGCATTGCCACGTTTTTCAGTATAGTCTTGTTTCCGCCGCTAACGGCACAGCTTATTCCCTTTAATGTTTCGGTGCGGAAGTCATAGTTGTTGCGGATTGTAAGGTCTTGCAGGTAGTTTCCGGTTCCATTACCTAATTCAAGAGTTGATGATGTTATTCCGTCGGTGGTTCCTTCAATTAATACGCCCTCTTTGCTTTCACCGATAAGCGAGACATTATATATGTTGTTCCAGTTGTCAATATTCAGGCTGACGTTATGCTGATAGTTACCAGTAAGTGTACCGTAGGTGTATTTGCCGTTCTTCAGGAAAATAGTCTTACGGGTAGCGTCTGCGGTCTTATTTGTTGTTTTAAGTTCCTCGATGGCTGTATTAAGTTCGTCAGCGTTGCTTACTACATAGTCGTATTTTGCCAGCACTGTAGCGGCCTTGCTTCCTACATGGAAAGGAATAGAAATGACTTTGTCGTTACCATTATTATAGGAGTCTTTTGCCAGACCTTCTGCTATCTCGAAAGTATAGTCTTTGTTGTAATCCAGATTCCAAAGAGAGAAGTAAAGTGTTGCGGTACCACCCTTGGCTGTGACTTCCTGATTATTGAACTTCACTGTAATGTCCTGCATCTTGCGGTCAAAGTTCAGCGTTACCACACAGTGGTTTGTGTTATCAGTATTGGTCACAGATGAAGAGAGGAGGACAGGAGCTGTCTTTACTGCTACCTTTTCAATCGTTAGTTCAAGGTAGGCTACAGGCTGGCCACCTCCCTGAATGTTGAAGGTGATATCTTTACCTGCCTGATGACCATTCAAATTGATTACAAGGTCGTAGGCTGTTGCATCTGGCTCAGCATAAGTGTTCTTGGTTGGAATATACACTGTTGCACCCTCAGAAGCCATGGCTGTCAGAGCTGCATCAGCATTTGGAGCATAGTTACTATTGAAGTTCTTCAGAATTACCTGCTTGACCTTCACATCACTTGGTACTTTCAAGGTATAGTTGTTGCCATTGAGCTTGAAGCTGCTGTTGTTCCATCCATCCAGTCCTTTATCGCTGATGAGAGTATAAAGACCGTTTGACCATGTTTTATCGTCTGTTTTCTGAGTGCTGGTATACTTTAGGGTAACCTTCTCGTCATTTTCTGTAGGGGTATAGAGCCTCATGCCTTCAATGATGAGTGTAAAATCACGGGTAGTATTGCCTACAGTACCTGAGATGGTATAGATAGCGGCGGTCTTATCATCGTTCATAACTGTAGAGACTGTAGCTGAAGAACCATTGGTCAGTTCTGCAGTTACTGTTGGCAGAGTAGTATATACATTGCCTGATATAGTTGCTGTATAAGGAGCTTCATTCAATGTGAAGAGATCACTGTTTTCTCCGTCAATTGTCAGCTTGTTGAGTATGACGTCTGTAATCTCCTGTGCATTACCTGTATGTTCCAACTTCACATTCTTATAGTTACAGATAAAGCTATTGCCATTTGAGAAAGTAAATGACATGGTCTTCAGACCTGTCTTCAGACCTGTAGGGATGGCAATGGTATTGTTAGTATACTTACCAGGAGCGTCAGCTGCAATGGTATAGTCAGTCTCAAATTCTTTCTTGTCAGTTTCTACATCCGTGATGGTTACATTCAGTGTGCCACCCTGATTAAATCTACAGATGTCCAATAACAGATTGAATGCACCTTCTTTATTATTAATAAAGGTGTATGTGGCTTTTCCATTATTCTGTACATAACCCACATTGTCTCCATTATTCTCCACTTTTGGACCATTATATGTTCCTTTGGTCAGGGTAATTGGGCCAGGTACGTGGTCGTAATCATTTGCAGAAATGATGGACAGTGCACCCAGATTACCCGCATATTTGCCGGTAGTACTCTTCACAGAGATGGTCATCGTTAGACTGCCGGTCTCCAGATTACTGATCATCATGACATGATCTTCTGTAGGATCCCAACTGCCAGTGTTGGATACATTAAAATATTTGTTGAATATCTCTGTATTGCTGCTGTTTTTGATAGAAATGTTATAGACAGCTGTCAAATCTTTAGCTCCTGACTTCAGACTGAGGATATAGTCACCTGCAGTGTTGTTTTGGAGTGCGAAAGTCATGGCGGTCTTTGATCCTGTGCTTCCTACGTTGGCTCCGTCATTTTCAGATTTACAATTCTTTAAGTCAGCATTGCTGAACAAAATGCTGCTACTCGGCAGTGTTACCGTGGTGGCGGCTTGCATGTATATACTGCAAACTACAAATAATAGCCATACGGTAATTCGTGATAGATTTTGTTTCATAAAAGTTTAATAGATTTGTGATACTGAGCCAGCTCAGATATCTGTTTTTATTGTTTTGTTATTGTCTTGTCGTGCAAAGCGTGAAAATTACGGTGGCAAAGGTAGGTGGAAAATATAAATTCGAGGGGGAATATTTTGTGAAAAGGGTGGACTATTAACTATAATAGGTATTTATGGACATTGATAAGATGCCTATAGTTTAGTCTTTGTGGCGTTATCCTATAAAAGTTATCTTATACAGTGTTCTTAGGATAGATATCACATATCATCCTATGAATTATACAGGTCATATCTTCTGTTTATTAACTGGTGTTTCGTGTTTTCCAGACTATGCTTTATAAATATAAAGCCTTGTATTGCCCGCATGATGCGCTGTGGCATCTTTGTTAAGCAAGGAGGTACCCTCACACTTTGAAAGCACGATAAAAATGGACTTTCAATGTGTGAGGGTAAAATAAAAAACTTTTTTATTTGTTTCTTATATCTCTGAGTTTCTCTTTTATCCCTTTCCTCGCCTTGCCTATCTGGAAGCGGTATACCTCATGCGCAAGCACAAAATACACCACCGCCTGTATCCACAAGGCATGGTATTCTGTAGAGATGTCCTCGAGTGTGGCCCCCATGGAGTTCATCCTGACGAAACCGCGGATGCCGAAGGTGCTCGGGAACAGCCATGACACTCCCTGCCAAAACGACGGGATATTGCTCTGTGGCCACGACACGCCCGACATGAACAGCAGCGGCACGGACGAGAATACCACCAGCAGCATCACGTTCTCCCTGTAGCGCATGAGAACTGAAATCGTCATGCTGAAGAAGATGCACGCCAGCAGATAGGGGAGGATGAAGGGCATGAGGCTCTTCCAGCTCACGAGACTGATGAAGTTGAACATGTATGGCACGGCACACAGGAGATAGGTTCCCATCACCATATATATCATGAAGTATGCCAAGGCCTTGCCCCATATTATGCGCATCACGCCGCGGTAATGACGGTCTACGGGCACGAGGAAGCCGTAGTTGTTCTTCTCTCTTGCCGTTCCTGCCGCCATGCCCACTCCGAGCAGAAGCGTCTGTTGGATGATGAGCATCAGCACGCCCGGAATGATGAAATTGCCGTAGCCTGCCGTATTGTTGAATATCGGCACCTCCTCGAAGTCGAGCGGCTTGGTGCTTATTTCGTCTTCGCGGTCGGTGTGGTTGCCCGAGAGTTCTATCTGTATCCTGGAGTTCATGTTGCCCTGAATGGCGGTGCAGGTCTGGAATATCGCCTTGTATGCAAGCATGAGACTCATGTCGCAGTACACGCCGACGTGGGTCTGCTCCATTCGGTTGAGCTTTGTCTGGAAATCTTCGGGGAAATATACGGCTCCGTATGCTTCGCCCCTGCCGATGCACTCTTTTGCTTCGGCAAGACTGTTGCATCTCACGGCCACCTTCGTGTCGGGCGAAGCGTCGAGCATCCTCGTGAACTCGCGGCTCGTATGGCTGTGCGACAGGTCCACTACTGCCACCGGCACCTCCCTCGTCATTTCGTTGTTGTATATCCATGAATATAGGATAGGGTAGGCGATAGGCACCAGTATGAGGAACATCAGCACGCCCTGGTCTTTCAGCACGTTCTTCAGTTCCTTCATGCAGATGTAGCATGTATCGCGCAAAATCTTATATATCTTGTTCATCTGTCTTGATCATTCTTTTTCTGATTGTCCACTCCCCATTGATGATTTTTTCATTGACGGATATCATTACTCAATATACTTGTATTCCCTCATCGCCTTCCTGATGTTACCTGCCACGAATACAGGCAGGAGGGAGAAGACAATCATCACCACGACGTTTATCCATACATAGGAGAGTGGGAAGTCATTGAACACGCTCGTCTGGTATATGCGGAAGTAATGTCTCAGCGGAAACAGCTGGGCTATTCCTTCGAGCGGCGCATCCATGGCGAATACGGGGAATGCCGTGCCCACAAGCGAGAAACTCAACACTGCCCACAGGGAGCAGGTGCTCATCGACATGCGGAGCGAGGGCATCAGTCCGAACATGAACGCCCCGAACCCCTGCGACGCCGTTACGGCGAGCAGCCCGAGCAGCAGGATATGCCACGTGCCGCCCTCATGCGGGAAACCGAGCAGTCCGTAGGTGTAGAAGGAGTAGATATAGAACATCACGAGGAATATCAGCGTCTGCGGCAGCAGTTTGCCGAGCAGCATTGCCCATGTGTTCTCGCCGGAGATGGCGAGCAGCTTCTTTGCACGGTTGAATTTCAGCTCCGTACCGAAAGAGTAGGGCGTGATGAGGAAGATGAAGAGCATCATGCAGCCTGGCACGAGCATCGTGGTAAGATAGAAATTATAGTTCGTCCACGGGTTTCTCACTGCGTGCATGTCTATGGCTATGGGTTGCAGGAATGTCTTTATCTGCTTGTCCGTGAATCCCTTGGCCGACATCGTCTTCGAGCCGACACCGGCAGAACCGAGCGTGGCGATGGTCTTCAGGTCTTTGTATAGCAGTGCACCGGCTGTGAGCGACGTGTAGGTATAATAGAACGAAATCTTTGGCTGGCGCGAGGCCAGCAGCTTGTCTGTGGTTCCTTTCGGGAAATACATGAAACCGTATATCTTGTTCTCCTGTATCGCCTGCCGCGCCTCGTCCACGCTGTTGTAGAATGCCACCACATTGGTGTTCTGGAAGGCATCGAGCTTCCTCGTCATGCTGCGTGTCGTCGTGGTATTGTCGAGGTCCACGATACCAACGGGCATCTTGTTGGGCTGTCCCTGCTGCATGAGTGTGGTGAAGAATATCATCACAAACAGCGGCAGTACCACCATGCATAACAGGTATACAGGAGTGCTGACGATGATTCCAATCTCTCGACGTGCCGTATTTAATAAATCCTTTATCATATATATAATAAGGTAACTTCATCCCCTCCCTTCGGGAGGGCTAGGGTGGGTCTTTTAGTCGGGTCTTACTTCATCACCAACGTCATTCCAGGTCTCAGCCCTTCCATCTTCGTCACAGGACGCGCCTTCACCTCAAAGGTCTTCAAGTCATACTGGCCGTTGCTCTTTGTGGCTTTCCATACGGCATAGCTGCCCTGGTCCTTGATGTAATACACCTTCATCTTCACGTCTTTCTTGAAAGCCGGAGAAAATGCGGTGAATTCCGAACCTATCTTCAGTCCGTTCAACTGGTCTTCCCTGACGTTGAACGTGCCCCAAACATCGCTCATTATCGAGATGCTCATGATTGGGGATCCCGTGCCAACAAGCTCGCCCACCTTGGGGTATATGTCGCTCACCTCACCCTCGATCTGTGCCACCTGCACCGTCTCGTTGATGTATGAGCTTACCTCCTGCACGGCGCCCTTGGCTCTGTTCACCTGGGCTGCCGCCGCCATGCGCTCCTCCTTGCGGGCTCCCTCCTTTGCCATGTCATACTGGCTCTTGGCGGCTTTCTCCTGCGCTTCGTATGCCTTGTATTGGGCGAGTGCCTCGTCGCGCTTCTGGGCGCTCATCACGCCCTCGTTGAAAAGGCGCTGCACTCTCTCGTATGTCTTCTTAGCAATGTCCAGACCGGCCTTTGCCTGCTGCCATACCTCGTATGCGCCCTGGATCTGCTGCTGGCGCGCTCCGTTGTCTGCCATCAGCTTCATTGCCGAGGCTGCCTCTTCTGCGCTCTGCGCCTGCGCCTTCTTTGCCTCCACTTCCGGAGCGTCAAGAATGGCAAGGGTGTCGCCAACGTGTACGTAGTCGCCTTCCTTCACCCTGAGTTCAAGGATGCGGCCTGGCACCTTGCTCGACACTCTGTATTCAGATACCTCTATCTCTCCTTGTATCACGTCGTCACTCTTGCCGATAGTGAGATAGCCTATAAGACCGGCTATTACCACACCTCCCGTAAAACCGAGGATGGCAAGGATTATACTGTTTTTCTGTGCTTTGTTTTCCATTATATAAAATATGTTCTTTCTGTGTTTCTGCTTGGATTCCTAATTCAACACACCGAGAGCCTTCTTCAGGTTCACCTGGGAAATCTTTACATCCACTTCGGCGTCTATCTTCTGCGACTGTGCCTGCATCCATGCCGTCTGTGCCTCCATCACGTCGGTGGTCTGCAGCACTCCCTCCTTGAAGCCTATATTTGCGCATCTCATGTTCTCTTCGGCTTTCTCTACGTTTTTCTGTGCCATGGAGAGTTTCTTGTAAGCCTCGTTGAGCTTGAACTTGCTCTGGCTGACCTGAAGGCCGATTTTCTCTCTCGTATCGTCCATCTCAAGTCTGGCTATTGTTGTGGCTGCTTTTGAGGCACGCACTTTGTATACGCCGTCGAGCCAGTTCCATACCGGTATCCTTACCATCACGCCTACGTTCCATACTCCGGCGAACTTGTTGTTGTAGCCGTCGTAGACATTGGGGTTTGTCGCCATGTAGCCGCCCGTGAGCAGCACCTGTGGCAGGTTGGCAGCCCTTACGAGCTTGGTGGTCTGCTGGCTCAGGTCTACGGCGTTCTGCAGCAGTCGCATCTCCGGCCTGTCGTTTGTGGCGGTGGCTGTGTCTCCTACGGTAATGTCGGAGCTGAGGTCAAGGCTCTCGCTGCTTTCGTCGGCGAGAGTGATGTCCGACTCCGTCGGCATACCGCACAGCTGGCAGAGCAGCATCTTGGCCAGCGATAGACCGTCTTCAACCTGCGTGACCTGCATCTCCGCCTCGTTCACCTTCACGTTCACCTTCAGACCGTCGGCTCTTGTCGCAATGCCTTCCTTTATCATCTTGGCCACGTCGTCGTCGAGCTTCTTCACCAGCGTGAGGTAGCTGTCGGCGAGCTTCTGCTTGTGGCGCAGCGATACAACGGTCCAGTAGGTGTTATCGATGCTGTGGAGTGTGGACTGATGGGTTGCCTCTTCCTTGTTGGCTGCCATCACTTCGTTGATGTCGGCAATGTTGTTGGCTGCCGTTATGGCTCCTCCCATATAGATGGGCTGGGTTATCATGGCGGAGGCCATGAACATGTTTCTGTTGTTTGTCCTGAAGCCGTCGGTCACTTTCTGCCCAAGCTTGTCGAGTGTGCCTGCCACTACGGGGTCGGTGACGCCAAGCAGACTGCCGATCTTCGTTCCTATATTGTTGAGCAGGTCTTTTTGGCTGTTGCTGAGTATGGATATTTCCCTGCTCGACAGGATGTAGCCGCCCATGACGTTAAGGCTGGGCAGATATTTCGTCCTGGCGGACTTCCGCATCTGCAGGGCTATATCGCGCTGCACCTTGGCGACGGTCAGTTGCTTGTTGTTGCCCAAAGCCCTGGCGCGGCAGCTGTCGAGCGTCAGCACTTGCTGCGCCGACATGGGCAGGACAACTGCCCATGTGGCTAAGGCGGATAATAGTCTTCTCATCTTTCGCTTGTTTGACTTTTATTTGAATGTGAAGTTTCTTGAACCGATCAGCTTGCCGTCGGCAAAGACGCTGACGTTGTATGTGCCTGGGTTAAGAACCTCGTTTACATTCCAGTACATCGTCACCGGAGTCTCGTTGCCCGTATATTCGATGGTCTTCCTCATGGAATACTGCAGGCTGCGGTTCTCGTAGTTGAAAGAGCCGCTTGCTCCCATCACGCCGCCAGCTGGAGTCGTCACTCTTACGTAGAGCGTACGCTGTCCGTTCTGTGCTGTCACGTTCTTTGAGATGTTGAAGTTCACCGCTATGAGCTTGGCATCTTTTATCTTCTTTACCGACTTCTTGGCATTGCCCTTCTTCTTGGCGGTCATGCTGATGCCCGTAGCGTCGAGCTGTGCGGCAATGGCTACCTTCTCCGAGAGCGAAGCCTTGTCGGAGTTTAGACCCTCAATCTGGCGTGTGGCCTCCTCATACTGCCCCTTCACACGGGTGTTCTCGGCTGTCAGGTTTTGGTTAAGTCTGTTCAGGGAGTCTATCTCAAGAATGTAGCTGCGGATTACTGCACGGCAGGTAGCAAGCTCTTTCTTTAGTCTTGCTATCTCGCGTGCGTCGGAACTTTTCACGCTTTTCAGCTCCTTAAGCAGTTCCTGGGTCTTCAGTTGCTCCTGAGTGAGCTGTGCCACGAGGGAGTCGTTGTTTATTTTTGTCTTCATCTCAGAGTATTGGTCGGCAAACTGCTGGTACTCGTTTTCCATCTCTTTCTTGTCCATTTCGGCAAGCTCCTGCATTTCTTTGTTTGCCTGTTTCTCTTTCTGAAGGCTCATTGACAGATATGCTACACCGCCAATAAGCAATAGTCCGATGATGATAACCGGAATTAAAACTTTCTTGTTCATATTTTTCCTGTTTTATTGTTTTTTCGTTGCTATAATAACTTTTTCATTTGTATAATATTGTGCAAATATACTTTCTTTTGGCCAAAAAGCAAAACAAAGTTTGTTATGAAATCTTTAAATGGAAAATTATATGTTATTTTATGGAAAAAGTGAACAGCTTTGCTTCTTCCCGGCAAACATACTTGAAATGCGTTCTTTCGGCTCTTGGAATATATTTGATGCACCCCAATTCGGGATAAAATAGCGATTAGCTGCATGTTAAGACAGATACGCGAATTCTCTTCCCGTGCCATCAGACATGGGCTGTATACATCCTGACAGACTATTCGCATAAATAACCAATCCAACCGTATAAATAAACGGTTTGTCCAGCACGTCTATATAGTCCGATTCTGACATTTACGCCAAGCCTCTGCAGACACGCTGTTTTGTCATCATTTAGAAATTCGGTAACTTTCCGATAGAAAGTCCGTAACTTTCTCATAGAAATTCGGTAACTTTCGATTTGAAGTTGATTGGACATCTGTTCCATGTTGCTTCAACAAGCATCCAAATCTATATCCATATCCCTCTTTTATGCACCAAACACGCACGTTGTAATTGTATAAAAATACA
>URLQ01000040.1 GCA_900548745.1 uncultured Prevotella sp. | reverse complement strand
AGTTACGGACTTTCTATTGGAAAGTTACCGAATTTCTAAATGATGACAAAATCACCTGTTTACAGAGATCTGCCGCATTTGCCATATATGGCGTATATTGACGCGCTGAATGATGTGGTTATTTATGCAGGCGGATTGATTATTTATACAAGTCTGCTGATACGTGCCGGCTTTAACTCTTCTGCCATTGCCAATATAACATTCAGATCACAAAACACGATATATTCCATCTGCAAACGGTTGTATAAAAAGAACTTCGACAAGAATGTTGCATCAAGCGAATGGGAGAATTTGATAAGATCGATTTATTAGTTCTATATAACATTCACAAGGAAAACACATACTGGCTTATATATATATACCTATTATTATATATATACCGCAAGAGGATAGATTTTTATTAAGTCGGAGCCTTTCGCTTTGTCATGTCATAAAAATCCACTAACTTTGTCCGTCCTATTAAGAACACGGAACAATTGTAAACCGATATATACATTATGGCATTAATAAAATCAATAAAGGGTCTTACTCCGAAATGGGGCAAGGACTGCTATTTCAGCGAGAACGCCACTATCGTGGGCGAAGTGACAATGGGCGACGAATGCTCTATATGGTTTAACGCTGTGCTCAGAGGCGACGTGGCTCCGATTACCCTCGGCAACAGGGTGAACGTGCAGGACGGCTCCTGCATACACGTTACCAACAAGATTGGTCCTACCGTGATTGAAGACGACGTGACGATTGGTCACAACGCCACTGTACATGCCTGCACCATACGTAAAGGCGCACTCATCGGCATGGGCTCTACGGTGCTCGACAATGCCGTCGTAGGGGAAGGTGCCGTGGTGGCTGCCGGAGCTCTCGTTCTCGGAGGTACCATAATAGGAGAACACGAGATATGGGGCGGCGTACCTGCCAAGTTCATCAAGAAGACCAAGCCAAACCAGGCGGAGAGCTTCGCGCAGCACTATGTGGAGTACTCCAAGTGGTATCTGGAAGAAGACGAGAAATAAAAAGACGGGGAAAAAGACAAGCACATGGAAAAGACCCTGTATATCGACATCATACTGCCGCTGCCGCTGAACAGCCTGTTTACCTATTCCGTGCCCAAGGGCATGGAACAGGAGGCGGAGAGCGGATGCCGTGTGCTTGTGCCTTTCGGAAAGTCGAAGCTTACGGTGGGACTTATCGTAAGGAGCCACGACCGTAAGCCGGACTTCAACGTGAAGGACATCGAGAGGGTGCTCGACAAGGAACCAGTGGTGACACAAGGTCAGCTGAAGCTTTGGCAATGGGTGGCGGAATACTACATGTCGCCGATTGGCGATGTGTTCAACGCTGCACTGCCTGCCGGACTGAAATCGGAGGACGGATACAGGGCGAAAACAGAAACATACGTCACGCTGCCTGAGAACCTTCGCCATGAGCAGTCGCTGCATATAGCCTTCGGCATATTGAAGAGGGCATTGGCGCAACAGAAGACCTTTGCCACATATCTGAACATGTCGCATTGGGACACTATAGTGGGCGACTGTCCTGACGAGAAGATTGTGGAGGTGACAAAAGACGAGCTCATGAACGAGGCTCATGCCACGGCAGGAGTGATGCGCCAGCTATTCGAAAAGAAATTCCTCGTCACCTACGAGAAAGAGGTGGGCAGGCTGAACCGCGGCGGAGAGCCTCATCTCGACAACATAAAGACTCTGTCGGAAGCGCAGCAGGAGGCTTACAACCAGATTCTGTTCCAGTTTCTGAAGAAGAAGGTGGTTCTCCTGAGGGGAGTCACCTCAAGCGGAAAGACAGAGATATACATCCATCTCATAAAGCAGGCTCTCGAACGCCACGAACAGGTGTTGTATCTCCTGCCGGAGATTGCTCTCACGGTGCAGATAAGACAAAGGCTGCAACGTGTGTTCGGCGACCGCCTCGGAATATACCATTCCAAATATTCGGATGCCGAAAGGGTGGAGATATGGAAGAAACAGCTCTCCTCCACTCCATACGACGTTATCCTTGGAGCACGCTCCGCCGTGCTGCTGCCGTTCAACAACCTCGGACTCGTAATCATCGACGAGGAGCATGAGACATCGTTCAAGCAGCAAGACCCTGCACCACGCTACCATGCCCGCAGCGTGGCGATAATGCTTGCCCAGCAGTTCGGAGCCAAGACTCTGCTCGGCTCGGCAACGCCGTCGGCGGAGAGCTGGAACAATGCAGAAACAGGGAAATACGGACTGGTGGAACTCGACCAACGCTTCAAGGGTATTGAACTGCCTGAGATAAAGGTGGTGGACGTGAAGGACATGCAGAGACGCAAGATGATGTACGGTCCTATATCACCGCTGCTGCTTGAAACCATGCAACAGGCACTGGCTGAGGGCGAACAGGTGATACTGTTTCAGAACCGCCGTGGCTTTGCCCCGATGATTGAATGCAGAGTGTGCGGATGGGTTCCGAAATGCGAGAACTGCGATGTCAGCCTGACGCTGCACAAGAACATGAATCTGCTGACGTGTCACTACTGCGGATATACCTACCCCGTGCCGAAACAATGTCCCAACTGCGAAAGCGACGACATTCGCCCATACGGCTATGGCACGGAGAAGATAGAGGAGAAGATTATGGAACTGTTCCCCGGTGTACCCGTAGCACGAATGGATCTCGACACCACCCGTTCACGCAATGCCTATGAGAGGATAATAAATGACTTCTCTGCCGGAAGGACAAAGATTCTTATCGGCACGCAGATGATAAGCAAAGGACTGGACTTCGACCACGTCCGTGTGGTGGGAATACTGAATGCCGACTCTATGCTCAACATCCCTGACTTCAGGGCTTATGAGCATGCCTTCACCATGATGTCGCAGGTGGCAGGCAGAGCAGGAAGGAAGGGAAAGCGCGGACTCGTCATCCTGCAGACAAAAGACGTGGAGCAGCCGGTGATAAGACAGGTGGTGGACAACAACTGGCGCGACTTCTATTCCCTGATGCTCGCCGAACGCAGTCTGTTTCACTATCCCCCATTCTACCGATTAATATATGTATATCTGAAGCATAAGGACGAGGACCGTGTTGACACTGCCGCCTTGGAGATGGGTGGACGGCTGAGGCAGTGGTTCGGAGCGAGAGTGCTTGGTCCCGACAAGCCGTCGGTATCTAAAGTGCGCACTCTCTTCATCCGCAAGATAATGTTGAAGTTGGAAACAGGCATAGACATAAGGAAGGTTCATCAGTGTCTGCATGCCGCCCAGCAGCAGATGGAAGAGGACAAACGATATACCTCCCTGCAGATATACTACGACGTAGACCCAAGCTAACAGAAAGTTACCGAATTTCTAAAAAATAACTGATTTATGCTTGGTGGAATGAAGAAGATTGACTACATTTGTAGCAGACTACAATTTCACATATTTTGAGTACACAGACGACAACACAAAGGAAGGAGATTCTTTGCGACTGTGATGGTTGAGCAAAAAGGAAGATTTTTGTTTAACAATATAAATATGTGCTTTATGAACAAACTATTCGAAAAACTTAACTTGGGCAGACGCAAGGCAGCTCAGTCTGAAAGGATTAGTGCAAGAAGTCATTTCAGACCTATTTCCAGGAATTCCATTGACACTTCCGGTGCCTATCTCTACATTATGACGGGAGCAAGGATTGTCGAGTTACAAAAGAAAGGGTACGAAGTAGAGATCTTAAGAAAAATGCCCTCAACAAGACCGCGCAGAGCCACCGACATAGTCATCGAACCGAAGAGGAGACAGCTGCATCCTGTGCCGACAACGGTGGAAGCTTCAAGACTAATGTCAATCGAACTTCCAGGATACACCACCCCGTTCCACGATGTCTGCTTCTGCTCCGACACGCCTCCAGGACGCAGTGGCGGTACTGGAAGGAAGAGAAAAGCTTCGTTTCTGAAGCCGACTCAGACCATTGTCTACAAGAGCAAAAGGAAGGAACTTCTTGAAGAGTATCTTGTGCTGGTAAAGGAACACGCCAGACTGTCAAAGCGGCTTATTGACTACGGCAAGAAACTTCATGAGGCATTGCCCGACGATGACACCCCTATTCCAGACTTCAACATCTTCCAGCCTTTTGTTGATGAAGACAAACTCTCGAACTGTTTCTTCAGTATCTACCAGGAGTTCTTCGGCGCCACGCCAACAGTCTTCCTCGACGGCTACTACAAGAAGCCGATAGACCTCATAGCCTATTTCTTTATCCTTGTGGAATGGGAGAAGCTGGGCAGCTTCATCTTCAGCGAGAAATGCAAGAAACCCTTCTTCGACTACGTTTGTGAAAAGGTTATAGCTAACCAGATTGGCAAGACGGAGCGCACTTTCTACAACCGTCTTACGCTAACGATGAACGACTTCCGCCAGAAGCTGATGAAAGAGCCTGCTTCAAGCAAGTTCAAAGATGACTGCTGGAAGAAGGATATGTTCATCAAAGATTTTCTAAAGGTTGTTGGAATTTTCCACGGGATGGAATATTACAAGGAACTGATGAAACACAAATACGCTTAGCGGAACCCTTCTACGATGCCACTTCCGGGGTGGACTGCCTGTACAGCGGTCCACCTTTGTTTTTTCCACACGCCACGACACTTTTTCCATACGCTTGATTTCGCTTCCCAGAGGTTGTACATTTGCATCAGACATCCTACAAAAACGGTTGTCCGCTTGCAAGCACGCCACTCATCATGGCAAAAGAATTTTTCAACATGTACAACTTTTAAAAATTAAAGCATTATGGCAAAGTTAATAACACGTAAGTACAAGAACAACAACAAGACTAATTCTGGATTCGGCAAATGGTATGGACGCACCGTATACACAGAGACCATATCTACCGAAGAGTTTGCAAAACACATCAGTAACCACGGCTCGCCCTTCGACCGCGCCACTATCCTTGGCGTGCTGATGTCAACCTGCGACTGTCTCGTGGAACTGGTGAAGGACTCGAAACGTGTACGCTTAGGCGACTTGGGAACTTTCTATCTCAGCACCGAGTCAACGG
This sequence comes from uncultured Prevotella sp., assembly GCA_900548745.1. Taxonomy (GTDB): domain Bacteria; phylum Bacteroidota; class Bacteroidia; order Bacteroidales; family Bacteroidaceae; genus Prevotella. Next base: position 15,923 of record URLQ01000040.1, on the reverse strand, counting down.
GAAGTGAAACGGAAAAGGACTTCACTGCCGACAACGTAAAGAAAGTGCATCTCCGCTTCTGGCCGAACCAGAAACACTCGTATGCCCTGGATTCCGTGTCGATGCGCAAGCAGACAGCGTTTGTTGACATCAATCAACTGCACGAGCCCACAAACAACACCGAGAATAAAGAATAGACATTAATCCCTGACTTATGGCTGTCATCCGAAAGGGTGGCAGCTATTATAATCTGAATGTTATGGCAATAAAGCAATACAGATATACGAAGTTGCACCTCGCTGCAGCATTCCTGCTTGCAGTGCTCGGTGTAGTGTTAATAATCTCCGCAATGTTCATTCCGCCGATGGGGTATATAGACCCAACGGTACTGACCGCCTTCGGCGAACTGCTTACATTCTGTGCCGCCCTGGCTGGAATGGACTATCGCAACGGAAAAGTTACAAACATCAAAAACGAAGAACAATGAGAACCATCACACTTATCATCATACACTGCTCTGCAGTGCGCCCGAACCAACAGAGTTCGGCAAAAGACATCACGCTATGGCATAAGGCACGTGGCTGGCGGACTATCGGGTATCACTATGTTGTACGCCGCGACGGAACAATAGAGTACGGCAGACCAATAGAACAGGTTGGCGCACATTGCGTGAACCACAACAGATATTCTGTCGGCATCTGCTATGAAGGCGGACTGGATACGGAAGGCAAGCCCAAGGACACAAGGACGGAAGCACAGAAAACTGCAATCCGGCAGTTGATACAGCGTCTGAAAAAGACGTATCCGTTGGCTGTCATCGTAGGCCACAGAGACCTGAATCCTCTGAAGGCATGTCCTTGTTTCAATGCCGTGTCAGAATATAGGGATCTGCAACCATAACCCCTATGCCGTTGATATAGGCATTGACTCTCTTGCACCTTATTATATATATGGAGACCTTTATAAAAACTTATCATGCATATCCCCTGCCCTCTCATATCAACAGAGAGCAGAGGATTATGCTATTTTATGCAACCTGTTAATATTTTTTAACCCATACGGTTCAAACGTATCGTATTTGGAGTCAAACGGTTTTATGAAAGGTTCAAATGACTAAAGCGGACAGGAATGACGCTTTTTCCGTTTTATGACAACAAGCAAGAGACATAAAATAATTTATCAAAACGTATCAACGTATTGTTTTTTTTTATAACTTTGTGCATGTAAATGATACACACAAGACTTTGTATCCAACATATTTAACAATAAAAAATAGAATCATTATGAAAAAGAAAATCATGAAGATTGCACTTGCCATAGCATTCCTGACTATGCCAGCAGCATGTCCGGCACAAGGAATCTTAGGAGCAATTCTGCAAGCAACACAACAAGTTCTGCAACAAAGCTTGCAACAACAGCAACAGGTCCAGCAATCACAGCGACAAAACATAAGCCCCAATGACAACGATGCTATTCTAAGAGAATGGGAAAAGAGACACGGAAGCAACCAGAGTAGCAATCAAAACAGTACTCAAAACTATAATTCAAATGGTTACAATTTCGAGAACAACCCTCTTTCCGGAGGTCTTCTAATAGACGACACCTATTACATTGACGAGAACGGCAACAAGATTAGATACGGTCTGGACAGCGGAAGCACTTTAAACAGCAGTTCCACGACAAGAAAGTCCTCTTCGTCTTCAAACCGCACTTGCGGACGCTGTGGTGGAAACGGCGGATGTCCTACATGTGGTAATACAGGCAAGGTACTCAACACAATGTATGGCGGGCGCACCTACTCCACCTGTACCACCTGCCACGGCAGAAAGGTTTGTCCAAGCTGTGGAAGATAATTCAACAGAAAGGAATGAATAAACCAAACATATTAACAATAAAAAATCAAAAACACTTATGAAAAAACTTTTAATGTTAGCAATGGCTCTGACAATGTCTTTGCCATTATTGTTCACATCGTGCAGTGATGATGATGACGACGACAACGGCGGAAGTGGCAGCGGAAGTTCAAAGGTGAGCCTCAAGATTGACGGTCAGAAGGCAGACTTCGGTTATATTTACTGGAACACTGACCCAGAGCTCTCACACAACGGCAAAGTCTACTATCAGTTGGAGTTCTGGAGTTTCGACTTCTATGGCAAAAAGATACCAAGCAAGATGTCGATGTTCTATATCGGCTTCTATGCTGACGGCAGCGAGAGTGTTCTGCCTACTGGAACATTCAGCGATTACGACCTGTCTGGTGCTTTGAATGCTTCACAGAGCGATCCGGAAGGATTATATATTGAGGAAGACGAGAGCAAGAGCGGAAAGCTCGTAATCAGTAAGGATGGCGGCAATTACAGCATAACCATCGATCCTCTCTATATATTGTCTGGCGATGATGAAGCCCATTTAACCACAACGCCGACATCTCTGAAATATACAGGCAAGTTGCCAAAAGCTCCAAGACAGAGTTGGGATGACTAACACCACTCTGCAACAACAAAAGGAATAAACAAAGCAATATAATAATCCCCGGCACCATCTCATCACGAGACTGCCGGGGATTCTACTTTTTCTATTGCATTACAAGACCAACTGCTTTGCCCATTCCGGAACGTCGTCAATATACTGTTTGAACACCTTTCCATCAACCGTTCTATAAAGCAAACGCGGCAAATGGTCCTCTATCGAATTATCATAGATGTATGCACGGTCGACAAAACTTATTGCCTCGCTGGCATTGACTAAAGACTTATAATACCTTGAGATGATTTTTGATATCGGAACCTCATGTCCACCTTCAAGGAATCTCTTGGTTATTCTTGCCACATTTATTTCAGGAGTATCAGTACATACAAAGAAAAAACGAATGAAGAAACCCATCCGATGAGCTTTCTTCAAGAATTCAAGCTTTTCATCCGATGAAAAAACAGTTTCAAATACAAAATCCTGCTTACTTTCAAGACATTTGTAACGCAATTCCGTAGAATAACGTGCAGCCTTTAAAACTGCTTCGGATGAATTCCAATCCCCAAACTTCTCTTGAGCTATATTGTCGGGATTTATATATAAACAACTTTCCGTCCATTCATTCGACAGCAGCTGTATGGTCGTAGAGGTTTTACCGGAACCATTCGGACCGGCAACAACACACAATACGGGCTTTGTCAACTTACTCATAATCTCATTCCATGCGCCGCTTTGCGCCGTGCGATTTCAGCTTTGGCGGCATTAAATCTTTTATCAAGTTCTTCTTTTGCTCTGAGCGTTGACTGGCATGCCGATTTCTGAACTGCAAGCATTATGGCTTCCAGCATCTCATCCGTCGGTTCCTCTGCTGAATTCAATCTGTATGACTTAAGCTCTTCTTTTGACATCGCAACAAATCTTTTTAAGTGACAATTAAATATATCAATGCAAAGATAATGCAAATGAGCGCAATGAAAGTTTACTTTCAAATTGCCGAGTGCAGCTTATCTTATGCAAAGATACGATATTTTTCAATACACAGTAGTAATACAAGCAAAATAAATTGCCATTATTCCTACAGCACACACCCACAAAGACATACGTAGCAATATAATAATCCCCGGCACCATCTCATCACGAGACTGCCGGGGATTCTACATTCTATTAAATATGTGTGTTTTAAAGAGTAGTTTCTTAGAAGTCGATGTCGAGACCTATTCCGAACACATCGTTGTTACGCGTATAGTCGGCAGTATAGTTCAACTGCTCTGATACCTTCTCGGTAGTCTTCTTGTGCTTATAGAACGTGTGGAAATAAGCCACGTTAAGAGCCATCTTGTCAGAGAGCTGAATCTTTGTGCCAAGGCCAACAGAGTTGGAACTTACTACGAAAGACTTATCCTCCATAGACTCTTCCGATAGACCATAGTTGGTGCTCTGCCATCCGGCACTTACAGTAACAGCCTTGTTGATGTCATACTCCGCACCGGCGTTATACTCAAGAGTACCGCGCTTCAACATCTTATGACGGTCAACACGCTCCTTTGAGCCGTCAGCCTTAGTCCAGTCGTAACCGGAAGTAGCCTCTTTGTCGTCGAACCAGTGGAAACCGACATTAATGCGAAGAGCATCTATCGGACTATAGCCAACACCAAGAGTGAGCAGAGCAGGAATGTCACCAGCATCCTTATGATTCTGGTCCGGGTCATACTCAGCTATAAGCTCATTGATGTTCTCCTTTGCCTGATTGATGGAAGGAGCGATAGCCTGAAGCACCTGTACTGGAACACCTGCTGCAGCAAGGTTAGCGCCAATGTTGTTCAACTTAGTGACAGGAGTGATTACCGTACCCTGATTTACCAGACACAGATGCGTCTTGAACTCATACTTTGCAGAGAAGTTCCATTTGCCAACCTTATAGTCAATGCCGAGAATCGGTGTGAAACCATAACCGTTCTGGTCGGTATTCAATTTAATGTCCGAACTCTCCGGGTCATTACTGTCAACGATAGTGGAAAGAGGAAGCTTAGCGCCATTAGCACCAACAAAAGCAATGTTCTTTACATATCCATAATAGTTGCAGGTAGCATACACACCACGAAGGCCAGCAAAAACAGAGAGATTGTCGTTGATGCGGTAAGCAGCACCGGCAGAAAGTCCATAATAATACTGACGTCCACGCATAAAGCTCTCGTAGGTATAGGCATAGCCACCCATCTGACCTGTTGCAGGATTCGCTATATTAGGATTGGTTGGCAACATACCACCAAGATACGGAGCCAAAGAATTACCAAGGAAGCCGATATTTGCCACTACACGTTCGAAAGAACCCAGTCCGTCGTCGAACTTACATTTACCACCGCCACCGGTGAGGGCGAAGTTAGCCTGGAAAGACCATTTACCCTTATTGTATGCATACTGAAAAGAAGGTATTACAGGAGCAAAAGCCTTGCCCTTGAAAGTTCTGTCGGCAGAAGGTTCATTGGCATTGTAATTGAAAAACGCATAAGAGTTGTCGATAGTACGAGTCTGCCACGCCGTCTGAAGGTTGATACTAAGATGGTGTCCCTCCTTCATGAAAGCCACTCCGGCAGGATTGTAATATACACCATCGATGCCGATAGAAGCCTCACGGCTCATCATTCGGTTGAAGGCGATGTTCTGGTTGGTGTTAGTAAGCAGACCACCTGCATTAGCAGCAATAGCTGATGCTGTCATAAATACTGACAAGCAAACATTTTTTAAATTAATCATTTTATCCAAAAATACTTTTTAATACAAATTGGCTGCAAAGGTAAATTATTTGTTCTGTATTTCGGATAAAATAAATATTTGTTTAACATTGCTTAACCACAAAACATACCATTTTTGCGCATAACAAAAGGTTTGTGCAAGAATATCGATGCACAAACCTTATTATATATATATAGTATTTAGAATCAGTCAGAGACTATTTCTTAAGTTCCGGATAGCTGACCCTTGTATGGTAAATGGACTTCAGTCTTTCTATAAGAACCTGTTTTGCCACGCCAACGTCACGGAAGGTAATCGGACAATACTCATAGAAGCCGTCTTTCATCTGCTGGTCAACAATCTTATTTACCAGATTACTGATGCTCACCTCTGTATATTCAGGCAAGGAACGAGCAGCAGCCTCAACAGAGTCAGCCATCATAAGAATAGCCTGTTCTCGGGTAAAAGGGTTTGGACCAGGATAGGTGAAGAGCGAATCATCGATAGGCTCATCGGGATGCTCGTTTTTATATGACACATAGAAATACTTTGTCATGCCCGCACCATGATGGGTACTGATGAAATCCTTTATGACATTAGGCAGGTTGTATTTCTCTGCCAGTTTCAAGCCCTCGGTGACGTGGTTAATGACAATATGTGCCGCATCTATTCTCGACATCTTATCAAGAGGATTGTTGCCGTTCTGGTTTTCGGTAAAGAATGCCGGGTCTTGCATCTTACCTATGTCATGATACAGGGCTCCCGTACGTACGAGCTGTGCCTTTGCACCTATCTTTTCCGCTATGGCAGAAGCCAAGTTGCTTACCATTATTGAATGTTGGAAGGTGCCGGGAGCCACCTCACTCAGTCGACGGAGCAGGTTCTTGCTCGTATTGGAAAGCTCGATAAGCGTCACGTTGGATATGAAGCCGAACGTCTTTTCTATGATAAGCATCAGTGGATAGGCAAAGAGCAGGAGTATACCGTTTATGATAAAGTACTTGTACATACTGTTGTCAACGGTGGAGAACGTGTTGTCGGTCATCAGCTGCATGGCGAAATATACGGCACAGATGGAAAGCGTGACAAGAAGAGCTGTCTGGAACAGCTGCGCACGTTGCGACAGCTCCCTCAGGGAATATATTGCCACCAGTCCAGCCACAAGCTGTACGATGATGAACTCATACTGGTATTTCACCGCCGCCGCACACAACATTACCATAACCACATGGGCAAGGAACGCCGTCCGGGAGTCCATAAAGACCCTTATAAATATAGGTGCAATGGCAAATGGCAGGATATACACGCTGAAGAGGTTGTGCTCTATCATCAACGACACCAGAATAGGGAAGATGGTTATCATGGTATAGAGCATTGCGATACTTCTCGGTTTGCTGAAATAATCCTTGCGGAAGAGACCGAGATATATCGTGAACAGTATTATGAACAAGGAGACGAATATCAGCTGACCGGCTATTGTCGAAGGCACCGTCGTATCGCTTGCACTACGACGCTGCGTCTCTTTCTCAAAAGAACTCAGCACCCTGTAGGTATAGTCATCAACGATTTCACCACGGTCGATAATCTTCTGTCCCGACAACACCATGCCACTTGCAAGAGGTATCTGCCCGAGCAGGTCATTCTTTTCCGCTTCACTTCTATCCTTGTCATAAACGATATTTGCCTCTATATACTCATTGAGATTGCAACGCTGCAGCAAGGCACGATGCGGCAGCAGCCTCTCATCCTGGAAAATCTGCTCATAGGCACTCATCGTGGAAAGGAGTCTGTTCACCTTGGTGCTCACGGCAGTCTTGCCATCCACGATACGTACCACCGCAGTAGTATCCTTAGCCATAGAAGAAAACTCCGACGTGCCCATAATACCCGTCTGATACAGTTGATGGAGTTTGTCGGCAACAATGGAAGTATAGTTCACCGGCAAACCTGGTATGCCGGTCTTGAAGTCCTGAAAGAAACGTGTCAGCTGTCTGTTCTCCGTCTGGGTGTTAAGATTGAAATAGGGTTCAAAATTCCTCATCAAGCTGTCACGCTCTGCCTTTATAGCCTCATCCGTTTTGTATATAGGAAAATCGAACTTTGCTATAAGCGACCCGTACATCCATGGCTTGCCAACATCATAGCGGAACTGCGGTCCGCTGTTCCTCGGAATAAACCACACTATAATGGTCACGGAGATGACAATAAGCAACACACGGCTCATTATTTTTCTCCACTGATGCTTCTCTGATATATTGAATTTATTCATAGTTATATATTAAAGTGGACATACTTTCCGCATACCAAGCGGCCTTAATTTTCCTTTTACTCTGCGAAAATACAAAAAATAATACAACAATTGGTAAAAAAGTTGTATTTTTGCACATCTTATAGTTTTAAATAACATAGTAAGAGGTATAACAGAGCAAATAAAAAACAATTTTATCTATAGATAGAGAAATGTCAGAAAGAAAAGTAAGAGTGCGTTTTGCACCAAGTCCAACAGGCGCTTTGCACATCGGTGGTGTGCGTACAGCATTGTATAATTATCTTTTTGCCAAGCAGCATGGTGGCGATTTTGTATTCCGTATCGAAGATACAGACTCCAACCGTTTCGTGCCTGGAGCAGAGGAGTATATTATAGAATCATTCAAATGGCTCGGAATAAAGTTTGACGAGGGTGTCAGCTTCGGAGGCGAACATGGTCCATACCGCCAGAGCGAACGTCGCGACATCTACAAGAAATACGTCAAGCAACTCCTTGATGAGGGCAAAGCATATATCGCTTTCGACACTCCAGAGGAACTTGAAGCCAAGCGCAACGAGATAAAGAACTTCCAGTATGATGCCCACACCCGTATGCAGATGCGCAACTCCTTGGCTATGCCGAAGGAAGAGGTTGACGCTTTGATTGCCGACGGCAAGCAGTATGTCGTACGCTTCCTTATCCAGCCGGGCGAAGACATTCATGTAAACGACATGATTCGTGGCGATGTTGTCATAAAGAGCGACATCCTCGACGACAAGGTGTTGTATAAGAGTGCGGACGAACTGCCTACATATCATCTGGCGAATATCGTTGACGACCACCTGATGGAGATAACCCACGTTATCCGTGGTGAGGAATGGTTGCCAAGTGCTCCGCTCCATGTTCTACTATACAGAGCCTTCGGTTGGGAAGACACCATGCCACGCTTTGCACACCTGCCGCTGCTGCTCAAGCCGGACGGCAAGGGAAAGCTGAGCAAACGCGACGGCGACAGACTGGGCTTCCCGGTATTCCCATTGGAATGGCACGACCCGAAGACCGGCGATGTAAGCAACGGTTTCCGCGAGAGCGGATACTTCCCCGAGGCTGTAATAAACTTCCTTGCATTGCTGGGATGGAACCCTGGCACAGAGCAGGAACTGTTCTCACTCGACGAACTGGTAGAGGCTTTCGACATCTCGAAATGCAGCAAGGCGGGCGCACGCTTCGACTATCAGAAGGGAATATGGTTCAACCATGAATATATCCTACGCAAGAGCAACGAAGAGATTGCCGCCCTTTTTGCACCTATCGTTGCCAACAACGGTATAGACGAGTCAATGGAACGCATCACAAAGGTTGTGTCCATGATGAAAGACCGTGTAAACTTCGTAAAGGAGCTTTGGCCTCTATGCTCTTTCTTCTTCATCGCTCCAACCGAGTATGACGAGAAGACCGTACGCAAACGCTGGAAAGAGAATTCCGCTGAGGTAATGACAGAGCTTGCCGACGTTATAGAAGGCATCGGCGACTTCTCAATCGAGAACCAGGAGAAGATAGTTATGGCATGGGTTGAAAGCAAGGGCTATAAGCTTGGCGACGTAATGAACGCCTTCCGTCTTGCTCTTGTAGGCATCGGCAAGGGTCCTGGCATGTTCGACATCACAGAGTTCCTCGGCAAGGAGGAAACCCTGAAGAGACTTAGAAAAGCCATTGAAGTGCTGAAATAAAAACAACAAATAAGTAGGTCGTGTACAATATTATAATATACATATACCTTCTTGGTGTAGCTATAGCAAGCCGTTGGGACGGAAAGATACGCAAGATGTGGCGCGGAGAAAGGGATGCTTTCGATGTGCTGCGCCAGAAGGTTGACCCAAGTGCGAAATATCTGTGGTTCCATGCAGCATCGCTCGGCGAGTTCGAACAAGGACGTCCTATCATGGAGCGCCTCCGCAAGAGCCACCCGGAATACAAGATTCTGCTTACGTTCTTCTCCCCTTCGGGATATGAAGTGAGGAAGAACTACGAGGGAGCAGACATTATATGCTACCTGCCTCTCGACACGCCATTGAACGTGCGACGTTTCTTCAGAATCATACATCCGGAGATGGCATTCTTCATAAAGTATGAGTTCTGGTGGAACTATATGACATATATGAAGAAGCACGACATACCGGTGTATAGCGTGAGCAGCATCTTCCGTCCGCAGCAGGTATTCTTCCGCTGGTATGGCTACAGCTACCGCCGAGTATTGAACTGCATAGAGAAGTTCTTTGTGCAGAACGAGAAAAGCCGTCAGCTGCTTGCCACTCTCGGCATTACCAATGTTGAGATAACAGGCGACACACGCTTCGACCGTGTGCTTGAAATAAAGCAGGCTGCAACAGCAAAGGCTGCCGACATGCCTATCGTAGATGCCTTTGCCAAGGACTATAAGGTATTCGTTGCTGGCAGCAGCTGGCCGCCAGATGAAGACATCTTCATCAGATATTTCAATGAGCATAAGGACTGGAAGATTGTCATCGCCCCTCATGTAATCGGCGAAGACCATCTGCAGCAGATTCTGTCGAAGCTGAACCGTACTGCCGTAAGATACACCAAGACCACACCGGATGAGGCTGCCAAGGCAGACTGTCTGATTATCGACTGCTTCGGACTGTTGTCAAGCATATACTCATGTGCCAAGGTAACATACGTTGGTGGTGGCTTCGGTGTCGGCATACATAACGTGCTTGAAGCTGCGGTATGGAACGTGCCTGTTATCTTCGGTCCTAACAACAAACGCTTCCAGGAGGCTCAGGAGTTGCTTGCCATCAAGGGCGGTATGGAGATAAACACTTACGAAGACTTTGCGAAGCTGATGAACCGCTTCGACACAGACGCCGAGTATCTCAAGACCTCGTCAGACGCTGCCGGAAGCTATGTTAAGACAAAGGCAGGATCTGCCGACAAGGTTATTAAGGGAGTAGGTCTTTAAAGACGGATAAGCCTTGGATAAGTAAGACGGAATCACCAGCTTACTTGTAAGCCCGTAAACTCGTTTACTTGTCTACTCGTCAACAGAACAACACCACAATCCCCGACATTCTTTCTGTCATCTACAGAGAATGTCGGGGATTATTATATTTATACTTTCCCAATGACGCTAATCAATATTTACCGGCAGCGAAATACTTGGCGTGAGGACTGCTCAGATACAATCCGCATGTAGAGCTTTGAGGATACATCGCTCCGTTCTCTGTCAGTTGAATACTAAGAGCCTTGAAATCGAGCAGACGGCTCAAAGGGAATATAAGTCTTTGGTCGGGCAACGACTGAATACAAAGGAACAAATATTATATCAAAAAGCTTACATTTTGCAACACAAAAAAAAACGATATTGTCAACATCTCCTTGTCTACTCGTATCTCGTCTACTGGTCTACTGGTCCACAGGAATGTTTATCCAGTTCTCCATATTTGTTCAGCACGCTTATTGCCACACCGAAGATTCCTTTAACGAACTTGTCGGAAGTCACCTGTTGCATTTCCTTCAAGCCTTCTGCGCATAGCTGTTTCTCTGCCAATGACATCTGCGCACCTTTTTTCTTGCAGAGGTCGAGGATGGAGTTGGCAAGTCCGGTAAGGACAGTGGATGCGCCATCGCCTTTCACCATACGCAGATTGTTCAAGTAGGCTACACGCAGGTTGCCGAACTGCTGGATGGGGTCGGTATTCTTGGCTGACTTGCCTATACCTGTCACGTTACCATCCTCGTCGAGTTCCATGGTGTTTCCCTCGCCGTCGTCAATAAGAATGGAGCCATCGCCACGGACTATGACGCTTTGTTTGTCAGTCAACAGTTCTGTCTTCTTGCCCCCATTATCAAATATGTATCCATTCAGGCCTTTTCCTCTTAGCTTCTTCGACATCTCGGCAAGAGCCTTCAGCTGTTTAAGGTCGTTCAGTTCCACGGCAGCTGAGTCAATGTCTTTTAAAGCACTCTGATAGTCGGCAATGCCGCCATACGTCAGAAGACTCTTGTCGCGCTTTACCTTCTTCGGGTCCAGACTAAAGATTTCCACCACGGTGCCTTCCACGTTCTTCCCTTTCTCGTGCCATTCCAGTCCGTACACATAGCGGTAGTCGGGCTTTTCCTTGCTTGCAAAGAACATGAAGAGATAGTTGCGCCCCGACTTGTAAGTGGGCCATCCGAGGCTCATGCTCTTTTCGAGACTGGCTCCATAGACGATAAGCTTGTTGCTCTTGGAAGTATCGTTGGCTTTCTTCACAAACACATCGTAGGCTTCCGACGCATCCTGATAGAACGCCTTTTCGAGGAAATCGAGTTTCTTCTCCTCTTTCTTCGGCAGACGGAACTGATATACAGTACTGTAAGCTCCTTTTGGACTCTTCTCGTTCGACTGACTCCACACTCCGTATTTTCCTTCTCCCGCACCGAATACCTTGATGGCATTGGCGATGTTCTTCTGTGCTGCGGCAGCAAGCGGCAACAAGGCTGCGGCAGCCACGACAATGGTTTTAAAAATTCGTTTCATAATATTTCCCTTTCTTCATTCTACTTACACCTTATTATATTAATATGCTTCCTCCTCATCTCTTGCCGCAGCAATGTCTGCGGAATTTATTATACTTGCTGCTTTTATGAGGTTCAACATATACTGCTGTTCATATTCCACCTTCCTCAGCTCTGCCTCTGCCAGCTGACTGGCTGTTCTGCTCACGGAGTCGGCAATGGCTGCAGAGTGTGCCGTGGCAAGAAGATGCTCCGGCGGAGCTGGCTTATAGCGGTATTTGCGTGGCGTGCGGTGTGCAGGCTTGGTAGTTTCCTGTTGTCCTCCGGCATTTCGCATGGTGTCGGTGTCCGCCGTTATGGTGTCTGCCACGACAGCCTGTGCGACGGTTCCGTTTTCTGTTCCTGCAACGGGAGCCGCCTCATCACCGCCATCTGCTATATGAAAGGCGATGGCTATCAGCACAGCCACAGACGCAGCAACGGCTATCAGACGGTGCAGGAACACGGTTTTATCTCTCCGGGAAACGAATACTGAAGCGTCTTCATGCCCCGTCGGAAGAGTTTCCTGCACAGGCAGAAGGCTCAGAGGCTCCCCTTCCCCACCAAGTAGTCCGTCATCCTTCATCCCTCCTTCGAAATACGCAAACATCTTGCGGTAAGGCTGCAGCTCCTCGGGAATATTATTTTCCTTGCGGAAATACTCCTCCAGCATGCGTTCCTCTTCGAGTGAGGTCCTGCCGTCCATGAATTTATCTATAAGTGTCTTTATATCCATAATATGAAGTGTTTACATCATACAATCCGTTCTCATCCTCTTCTTTTCATCTCCTCGAGCAACCTGCGCCTTGCCCTTGCCAGCAGCGTAGGCACCGATGCCGGGCAGATGCCTACTATTGCTGCAATCTCCACCGTCGACTTATGCTCCACCTGCCGCAGATGCAGCACGGCATGTTCCTTTGTCGGCAGACGGTCGAGCTGTATGTCAAGCCAATGCTCGTTTTCGGCATTCTCAAGCATTGCGTCGGGCTGCCGGAGCCGACTGTCGGTAGGCTTTGCCTCGTCCAGGTCCACCGTCTTGGTCTTCCTCAGCATATCTACCGACAAGTGACGACCTATCGTCACGGCGAGAGCCGTTGCTGCCTTCGTGCCGTCGAGTTTCTCTCTTATGGTCCAGAGTTTCAGCATGGCATCCTGCGCAACGTCTTCCGCCGAATCGGCATCGAGCCGGTAGGCTCTTGCCACCGCTATGATACGTTGGCGAAGGTATGCCGCTATATTCTCAAACTCCTGTTGAACCATACTCTTTCTGTTTATTCCCTGTTTTCTCGTCCCCCTTCATTTGTATATACGAAAACGCCCTGCGTTTATGAACGAGGATTATACATCTTTAACAATCACGCTTACTTCTCCCTACAACCGACAAGACGGCAAGTGGCAGACGTAGCTCAACAGTCCGTAAGTATACTCCTTGGCATTCGTAAGTATGCTTCTTAGCCATCGTAAGTATACTTCTTAGCATGCGTAAGTATACGGGTTATTATCTCAAGAGCATAAGGCGCTTCAGGATAAGCTTCTTATACTGCCGCTTCATGTCTTCCGGCAGGAAGGACACGTCGATAAGGTCGAGCCATTTTATAATTGCCTTGCGGAATTTCTTCGCTATATTATCTATCACCTTCTCGCTAACGCCGGATGCGAGAATGGCTTTCTCGAAATCCTTGCGCTGCAGCTTCCGTTTCTTGCCGTTAAGCGTAAGGGCGAGTTCCTCCGTATCTTCGGGCATTACGATGAGCGTTGCAAGCAGGTCGTAAGCTGGGGTGAGGCTATAGCCCATGGCAGTCTTGTAGAGAGAGAAGTTCTTCAGATGCATGTCTGAATTTCCCGTTATCCAGGAAAACGCCACCACTTCCCAATAATTCACCAAATCGAGCTGCGGCACAGCAGAGTATTTCTTTATCAACTTGGCAATCTGCTCGTATGAGCCTTTGTATTTATACTCGGTAAGGCGTTCTGACAACTGGCACATATCCTCCATAGCGACCTTGCCACCGTCAGGAAGTCTGTCTATCCTTCGAGTGATATAACACAGTTCGCCGTCGGAAAAGCGGATAAGTCCGTGCGGCACCACTGCAATCTTTGCCGCCTCCGCCATGTGCATGGTAAGATCTTCCAGTTCGGGCAGGGCACGATAGGCTTCGGTCTGCGGCTTCAGGATATAGCGACCCCACAAGCCGACAATGGTAAAGCGGTCAGGCTCGTACCGTCCTCCGGGATTTACATCAAGCGAGAGCTTCGCCTGCACTCCGGTAAGCGTGGTCTGAGCCCTCACCACTTTCTTCGCCAGCTCGCTTATCTGACTCCTTTCATAGGGCAACACCGGAGCGGTTTTCGTACCGAAAAGCTTCTTGGCACACGACGGATGATAGTCCACCTGCCCTTCCTTCAACTCCTTATAACAATACAGACATCTTGCCATAATCATTCCTCCTCTTCATCTACAGGTACTACACTCACCGCACCAATACAGTCTTTACAACACGCCAACAGCAGCGACATACGGTCGCGCTGGTTTATCTTCCAGCTCTTTTCTGCTATACCGAGCAGCCAGCCCTCCGGGATTAGTCCGTCGAAGAAGGGGAAGAGTACCGTGTCGTGGTAGGACTCTTCCGCCAAAGGCATCGTGAGACTTATAGCCTCTGCCTGCGGCGCCTTCAGATACTCGCTGTCGTATGTAAACGTGAAGCCAGTCTCGTCTTCCGTAAGCATTCCCGCAAAACGGTCATATACAAACACTTTTCCCGATTTCATCACTCACCTCCATTTCCTTCGTCAAGGCGCACGGGGCCCACCTTCCTGCCGAACAGGGCAAGCACCTGGTTCACTTTGTCAAGGCGCAACGTTGTCTTGCCCTGCTCCAACTCACGTACAAAGCGCAGTCCGACACCGGATTTCTCTGCTAAATCCACCTGCGTCAGTCCAAACTGCTTACGCATTTCTTTTACAAACAATGATAAACTATTCTCCATATTTTATACCCTTTAGGGTACAAATATAGTAAAACCACCAGACAATTACACCCTTTAGGGTATAAATAATTATATTTTATATCATATTATACCTTGTCGGGTATAACAATTTAATGACCGTTTGGGGTTAAATGCCCTAATTACCGTTTTGGGTTAAATATAAAAAGGCTACAGAAGGCATAAAACAGTCCTTCCATAGCCATCACAAAATTATAAATTATTCATCCTGATTATAGGTCAGCATAGTCTTTGTCTGCATTCATCACCAGCATGCCCGACGTACGTTCAAACGCCTCGTCAAGGTCATTGCGCCTGTATGTGTCCACCGCCAGCACGTTGTCTGCCACCATATGATAGACCATCTTCTCGTTCGACGGCATATACTTGCCTGCTTCATGGCTCCAGTTGCTGAGCGACAAGGTGTAGCCATTGCCCGTATATTCGTAGACAAACAGCTGCGAGGGTTGCCATTCTGCGGCAAGAGCGTTCCATCTGAGGGTCTCCTTCGAGGCGAGGCGTCCCTGGGCATCGTATGAATAGTGGTACTGAAGTTTCCGTGAAAGCGACTTTCCGTCTTGGTTGAAGACTTCTACCTTTGCCACTTGGTTGTCTTCGTAAACTGCGTTATAGATATAACCGTTAGTGTTTGATGTTGCTACGTTGAGGTATAATGCGAGAACCGTAGCTGCTGTAATGATTGCTTCCATAATCTTATTGTTTTTAATTGTTCGAATTTCGTTTTGTTCTTTCTACTAATAAAACGAACGGACCTTACATTTCGCTACAAGATTCCTTCATATTTTTCTTTCGTTAACAGTTGACGGAAGACAACAAACTATTCAGCGATAGGGCATGAAATATCCACAAGAGAGTGACATTTAAATGTGTTTAGCCAATTCTATTGACTTTGTACAAGTGTTTTCCGTAGACTTTTTCGCAAGCAAGCAAAC
>URLQ01000039.1 GCA_900548745.1 uncultured Prevotella sp. | reverse complement strand
AAACTTGAGCGATATTTTTTTGATGTATATATACTAGCATCGCGGATACGCTTACGCTTCGTTTACACATCATGACAGATAGATGACAGATATTGTAAATATTTATAAATCCGTCAACATGTTATTTTGTTTATTATCAGAGCGTTACATAATAAAATGACAGAATGACAGAAAAAAAACAAAAATATTTTTCATATGAAGATTATTCATAGAATTAATCTCTCACAGATTACGTAGACAAACACAGATGGTTTTCTCTGAGGATATGGAGATAAGTATTATGCAATTTGTGATACCAACTTTTTATAAACTATTTTGTCCATGGTTTTCATACCATAAGTCCAGGGGTTCCATACCGTAAGTCCATGGTTTTCATGTCGTAAGTCCATGGGTTCCATACCGTAAGTCCATGGTTTTCATGCCGTAAGTCTATGGTTTTCATACCGTAAGTCAATGGGGGGGCATAAATTCCGCTTTGGGGGCATATTGCTTCTTTACAACAAGCCACAAGCATTGCAGGGATATTGCATCGAAGACACAAAGCTGCTGTCACTATTCTAAAGACAAACAACTTCCTTCAGCCTTCTGTTATTACCCACTACTAATGGCATGGGGAGGAGGCGTATTCACGCTACACCTAATATTATATAAGACACTCGGTAATCCCGAACTGGGGTAAAATATTATATGATTTCTTGTGTATTCATTAATATTTGCATATTTTTCACATATCTCAACAAAATACAGAGTACATTCCGGACATTTTTTCTTCTTTTTTAGAAAAGGAAACATTTCAAAATTACTAACCTATATAAAACTTAGAAAAACTATGCAAACAATTCCACTGTTAAACAGAGCATCGCTTACGGCATCAGCTCTGATGCTAAGCATTGCAAGTTTTGCCCAGTCTATTACGACAAGCGGCGTGGTGAAAGACGCATCCGGCGACCCGCTTATCGGTGTCAACGTGTATGTAAAAGGCTCTAAGCAGATGGCTGTTACCGATCTTGACGGTAAGTTCACTCTGTCGAATGTGCCTACGGGAAGCACTATCCAGTTCTCATACATCGGTTATGAAAAGAAGGAACAGAAGGCTTCTTCCACAATGAACATCATAATGCAAGAGTCGGACAAGACCCTGAACGAAGTGGTCGTAATCGGCTACGGCACGGTGAAGAAGCGCGACCTCACGGGTTCAGTGGCATCTGTAAACAAGGATGCGCTGACTGCCAATCCGGTTTCAAACGTGGCTGAAGCCCTTCAGGGAAAGCTTGCCGGAGTGTCTGTTTCATCACAGGACGGACGACCGGGAGCCGACGTTTCTATAAGAGTGCGCGGAGGCGGCTCTATCTCACAGAGCAACGAACCGCTCTACGTCGTTGACGGATTCCCCGTTTCTACCATCAGCGACATACCTGCTGACCAGATAGTATCTATAGATGTGCTGAAAGACGCATCGTCAACAGCCATCTACGGTGCACGTGGTGCCAACGGCGTTATCCTCGTCACAACGAAGGCTGCGGAGAGCGGAAAGATTTCTGTAAGCTACAACGGATACTACCAGGCAAAATGGGCTGCCAAGCAGTTCAAGACGCTTAACGCACAGGAATACGTAAAGAGCGTTTGGGCTTATGCCGCAACGCCAGGCACAGGAGGCAGCGCCGACGATATAGCCAAATACTTCGGACTTGGCGCCAAATACGGCAACCACTATGACGAATATGCCAAGATGTCGGCACACGACTATACCGACGACCTGCTGCGCACGGCATCATCGTGGAACCAGAACCTGAGTCTGTCGGGCGGTAACGACAAGTCTAAGTTCACGCTCGCCGTAAACTATTCCAAGGACGACGGTATCAAGATAAACTCCGACTTCGAGCGTCTGGGACTGAACTTCAAGTTTAACCAGAAGCTGGCAAAGGGGCTCGACATGTTCCTCGACCTGCGCTACTCAAACATGGAGATAAACGGAGCTGACGCTTGGGCTACATCAAAGGGTTCACTGCTTTCTTCAGCCTATACCTACCGCCCTATCGACACTCCTCTCGGCACCGACGACTACACTCTGTTCGGTATGGGCTCCGCCAACATCGACCCATCGCAAGACCCGGCAGCCGTGACCAAGAACCTTTACAATAATATGAATCTTCAGCGTATGCGTGCCAACCTGGCGTTGCAGTGGGAGATGATAAAGGGACTGACTCTGCGTACAGAGTTCGGCTACGGACAGAAGTGGGACGACAACAAATACTATGACGACGGTTCCATTACCAGCAGCTATACAAAGGGCTACAAATATGCTACGTGGAACAAGACGGAGCAGAAGAACTGGCGCTCTGTCACTACTCTGAACTGGCAGGTGCAGGGCTTGGGCGAGGCTCACAGACTATCATTCCTCGTAGGAAACGAGGAACTCTACAAGAAGTCTGACGTGATAAAGCTCAGCGGTGCAGGCTATCCTATGGGAGAGGCATGGAACCGCGACCGCGTATTCGGCATGATGAACATGGGCGACGCTACCAAATATCCGAGCGAGAACTTCTATCTGCCACAGATGGGCGTTGCTGAGACAACGGCTTCCTTCTTCGGCAGAGTAAACTATACTCTTCTCGACAAGTATCTGTTCACTGCAACGATGCGTGCCGACGGCTCTTCAAAGTTTGGTCCGAACAACCACTGGGGCTACTTCCCTGCAGCAGCATTCGCATGGCGCATAACAGACGAGCCGTTCATGAAGGGCGCTACAGACTGGTTGACAAACTTGAAGTTCCGTCTTTCATACGGTACATCAGGTGCCGACAACATCAGCTCAAGCCTCTGGCACGAAACATGGAGGTCGTCTAACGGTGTATGGAACGGTGAACCAGTACAGTACTACAAGCCAAGCGGACTGAAAGAGAACCCTGACCTAAAATGGGAAACGACGATATCAAGAAACGTAGGATTCGACTTCGGATTCCTTAACCGCATCAATGGAACATTGGATTTCTACTGGAACACTACCAAAGACCTGCTGATGAGACAGGAGATTGACTCTTCTACAGGCTACAGCTACCAGTACAAAAATATCGGACAGACATCAAACAAGGGTATCGAGCTGGCTCTCAACGCAAGCATAGTACGCTCAAAGGACTTCAATCTGAACATGAACCTGACATACAACATGAACTTCAACAAGATTGACAAGCTGCAGAACGGCAAGACTCTCTATGGTTCCGGTTGGGCAAGCGCATCGCTCATGCCTGGAAACGACTACATCCTGAGAGAGGGCGCACCGGTGGGAGTTATTCGCGGATACAAGAGCGACGGCTTCTATACCGTTGACGACTTCAACTATGTCAATGGAGTATATACGCTGAAGGAAGGTGTGCCTGACATACAGAGCAACGTATTCACCAACTATCCGAAACCTGCCGAGATACAGGTTCCTGCCGGACAGAGCGCATTCCCAGGAGCTTTGAAAATCAAAGACACTCATAAGGACGGCATCATCAACGAGGAAGACGTAGTAGAGCTTGGAAACGTGATGGCACACCATACCGGTGGCTTCGGATTCTCGGGCAACTACAAGAACTTTGACTTTTCCGCAAACTTCACTTACCAGATTGGCGGCAAGGTATATAACGCTTCTGCAATGTGTGAATATACCGGTGGTAAAGAGCCAGGCATCGGAAAGAACAAGCGCGACTTTATACGCGACTGCTTCCAGCTGTATGACGTGCGCAACGGAGAACTCGTTGTTGTTACCGACCCAACAGAGCTTGCTGCACTGAACAGGAACGCAACACGACCAGTGCCTTACTATGAGGCTAACACCGTGCTCTCAGACTTCATCGAAGATGCTTCGTTCCTGCGCCTGAGCAACCTCACTATCGGATATTCATTCCCTAAGACACTGTTGAAGAAGGCTTACATACAGTCGGCAAGAGTATACGTCACCGGCGGTAACCTCTTCTGCATAACCGGCTATTCGGGTCTTGACCCAGAAGTAAGCACCAACGGCGCTGCCGGCAACAGCGGTTATCCTACTCCAGGACTTGACTACGGTTCTTATCCGCGCTCACGCACTTTCACTGTAGGTCTTAACCTCACGTTCTAACAACTAACCTATTAAAATAATAAGGATATAACTATGAAGAAGATTATATATTCAATGATACTCTCAGCAATGGTTGCTGGAGTCACCACCTCTTGTTCTGACTTCCTCGACCAAAGTTCAGACTCTGAGGCAGGCACAGATTTTGTATTCTCTGATCCTACCACAGCACGTGCCGCCCTTATGAACGGATATGAGCAGTGGAGGTCATGCGGCGTGGCTTTCGGCACCGGAAGCTTCTACCACTACGTTGTGTCAAGCTCTGACATTGAGACTCAGGGCGAATCATACAGCGCACAACCTTGGCGCTGGGTGCCGTCATATTTCTATGGATATACGAACGGTAACCTGAGCAAACAAGGGCCCGGCACCTACGGACTATATGAAAACGGCATGATGAGCAGCACATGGACAGGTCTGTTCAACGTCATCGGCATCGCGAACTCTCTCATCGAGCAGTTTGAAAGCTCATCAAGCTATGAGGCAATGATAAACCAGGGCACTCCGTCCACGCTGAGCGAGATTTACGGAGAGGCAATAGCTCTGCGCGCTTCATGCTATTATGAGCTGATGAGACAGTATGGCGATGTGCCGCTACAGACAAAAGCAGGAGTGGAACCAGAGAGGCTATCGCCTCGCGACTCTATAGCAGACTTCGTGTTGAAAGACCTTGAAAAGGTCATTCCTCTCATGTACCGTTCGGGAGAAACAACGGAAATCAACAAGACTTACATGACACGCACCTATGCCGAAGGACTGTTAGGAAGAATCTGTCTGTGGGAAGCTGGATACCAGACACGCAGACTGGACCTCGGAGGAGAAGCGTTCTATAAGGGACTGGACGGACAGCAGGTCAGCTTCGATAAGGTTTCCTCTAACAACCTCTGCTTCTACGGCAGACGCACAGACTGGAAGAAATACTACGAACTGGCTGAGAAATATCTCGGAGAAGCTATCAGCAACCACGGAAACATAATACTGCAGACCACCGACCCACGTGATCCTTCACGTTTCGGCAACCCATACCAGTATGTCTTCCAGCAGATGAACGACCTGCAGATATGCAACGAGAGCGTATATGAAATACCTGAGACACAGACTCAAGGCTCTCCACGCCCTTATGCCTTCGGCCGTCCGTCAAACGGCGGTAGCAGCAACTTCTATCCTTGCAAAACATACGGACAGGCACGTATGCACCCTCTGTATTACTACAGCTATTTTGATCCGAACGACATGCGTCGCGACGTGACATGTACCGTAACCGGTTCCGACGGTCATGGTGCAGAGGCAATACTCTCATTCGTAAAGGGCTCACGTCTGAACGGCGGTATCGGCTTAAACAAGTTTGACGAGAACCGCATGTCAAAGCCATATACAGTGAAGCAAGGACAGGCCGGCATCAATGGCGTATATATGCGCTATGCCGACATCATACTTATGCAGGCTGAAGTAAAGGCTGCTCTCGGCAAAGACGGCGAAGCCCGTCCACTGCTCGACATGATACGCAACCGTGCCTTCGGTTCTGCCGAAAAGGCAAACACCGATGCGGAGATTGCCAAGTGCGGCTCTCTGCTTGATGCCATTATTGAAGAGCGTAAGTTCGAGTTCGGCGGTGAGGGAAGCCGCAAGTGGGACCTCATACGTACCAATAAGTTAGCTACCGACATTCCTGAGTTCCACAACGAATGTGCGCAGATGATAAACGACCTCCGCACACAGGGCTATCACAGATTCGCCAACGGCAACGAGATTTCAAACTTCATCTGGGTTAAACTCGTTGACGGAAAGAAAGAATACGGATACCGCCTCACTACCCAATGTCCTGAAGGTCAGAAGGACAACTCTGTATTGTACCCAAGCTGGCGCGGACAGAACGACGACTGGTCGAAGGTGGCAGACAACAATGGTGATGCCAAGAAAGAGGCGCTCACAGCAGGCAACCTTACGAACCTGTCCATCAAGGGACTGTTCAGATACATCGACCCGAATGGTGCTGAAGCAAGCGCACTGGAGGCTGACGGATATACCCGCGTGGACTGGGGCTGCATCATTGCCGGTATGGAGAGCGTAAACCAGAAGTACAAGGATGTGGATATGCAGTACAACGATCTTATATACAACGGCTACAAGCCAAGCGAGCCTCCTGTATATATGCTGCTCATGCACGGCAACATCCTGAAGAATTCCAAAGGTAAGTTCACTAACGGATACGGATTCAGCAATGACTATTAATCAGTTGACATTATCATAATCCCCGATTTGGGATGACAGAAGAAGCATCGGAGTGCACTATGATTGTGGGGCTCTCCGATGCTTTTCGTATAACACCAAACGGTTTAACAAAAGCAATAACATGAAAAGAACAAGAACAATACTACTGTTGGCAATGCTTCTCATCACAGCTCTGCCTTCTATGGCTGCCGACAAAGTAAGACAATGGGACTGCTTCGAGATTGCACTGAAGTGCAAGACGCAGAAGAATCCTTTCACTGAAGTGTCTCTCACTGCCACTTTCACACAGACAGAAACAGGAAAAAGCATCTCCGTTGACGGTTTCTATGACGGTGACAATACTTTCAGAATTCGCTTCATGCCTGTACTACAGGGAACATGGACATATCTGACAGCCTCATCGGAAAAGGAAATGAACGGAAAGAAGGGCACTATAGAATGTGGTGCGCCGGCAAAAGGAACAAAGAGCATGGTGCAGACGGGCAACGACAAAGACTTCATCTTTGCCGACAGCACAGTATTCCATCCTCTCGGAACAACATCATACGCATGGATACATGCCGACAAGGCGCGACAGGAAGAGACATACAAGAGTATGGAAGAGAGCGGATTCAACAAGATGCGCTTCTGTGTCTTTCCGAATGAGAGTGTAAAGGAAGACCCGGAACTGTTTCCTTACGAGATTCTGACAAAGGGCAAGCATACAGAAGGCAGATACAAGGGTTATAACAAATACGAATGGGACTACACACGCTTCAACACGAAGTTCTTCCAACACCTCGACGAATGCGTGAAAAGACTTGAGGACATCGGTGTGCAGGCAGACTTGATTCTGTTTCATCCATACGACATGGGACGATGGGGATTCGACAGAATGACGATGGAGCAAAACGAGCTATACCTTAAATATATAATAGCCCGTCTGGGGGCATACCGCAATATATGGTGGTCGCTCGCCAACGAATGGAATCTGGTAAAGACACGTACGGAAAAAGAATGGATAACACTCTCAAACTATGTACACGACAATGACCCGTACGGACACCTGTGCTCCATACATGGTGGAACGGCAGTATACATCAACTACACGCTGCCGTGCTACACCCACTGCAGCATACAGGACCAGGGACCTCTCGTAGCTTTCGAGGGTCCGGCGACACTGCGCAACGTATACAGAAAGCCTGTACTCTTTGACGAAGTATGCTATGAAGGCGACCATATATCAAGATGGGCGCAGCTCTCCGGCAAAGAGATGATGGAACGTATATGGATGGGACTTATAGGAGGAGCATACGTTACTCACGGAGAATGCTTCTGCGTAGAACCGGATTACTATACAGGATATGCTTTCCTCGCTACTGGAGGCAAATTCAAGGGAACAAGTCCGGCAAGGGTGAAGTTCACGCTTTCAATATTGAATGATCTACCTGCAACGCTCCGTCTTGCTGACCAGAGCTGGGATACGAACACCGCAAGCGGTGGCAAAGGTGTTTATCTGCGTTACTTCGGACATGAGACTCCTGAAGAATGGAACTTCGAACTGCCTGCACGCAACGGCAGATTCGGAAGACTACAGGACGGCATGAAGTTCAAAGTGGAGATCATTGACACATGGAACATGACCATTACTCAATACAACGAAACCTTCACCATAAAGGCAAAGAACAAATACCGTATGGTTGACGAACATGGCAAAAGCGTAAAACTACCTGCCAAGCCTTATATCCTTCTTAGAATAACCGCGATATAAGAGAAAAGAAGTCCCATGATTCCAGATGAGAATCATGGGACTTTTTTTCAAAAAACGGGTTAAATTACTTTACCTGTATTACGAGATATTTACTTGTACTCCAGAAGATTTGTGGGTTCGTGATACGAAGCACATACTGATCCTTGGCGTCGGTGGTAAGAGTATAGCTGCTTGAAGGGTGCATGGTAAGAAGCTTTGCCGACTTTGAATAAAGCTTTATCTCTTTATCCACACGGATATCAATCTTCGTGAAATAGCTCTTGTTGAAGTTTCCTTGCAGCACCTTGCCCTTTACAAGAATGTTCTGGCTCTTCAGTTCCTTCTTCGTACCGAATGCGAACCATGCTGTATTCAGCTGCTTGTCCTGCGAATCAATGGTCTGGGTCTTCTGCTCACTCTCCGTCTTCAAATCAGAAACATTGGTGTTCAGATTACTTATCGTCTGGTCAAGCTCTGCAATATGGATATCCTTTGCAGCAAGTTCCGCACGCAGCTGCTTCAGCTGGTCATCTTTCTCTTCGAGCTGCTTGATAAGATTGCTCACCGTGCGCTTGAGTTCTTCACTTTTGAATGAGCTTTCGCGCATCTGCTGCTGCAACTTCGCAATCAGAGAGCGGTTATGCTCCATACGCTGTTGTATGAACTGGATGTTCTCACGAATCTGTTCCTGTTTGTTCGCACCCTCACCGTCTTTGGCTATCGTAACACGGTCTTCCGCCTTATTAATGGCACGGAAACCTTCTTCGATGTCATTCAGGATACCCATCATATCGTTTATCTCATTGTCTCTCTGTTCAATAATCTTCTGCAAAGAGTCGTTCTGCACGATATTTTGCTGTGGCTCAGGAGTCTTACTATTCTTGCAGGCAACTATCGTTGCCATGCAACACATAACAAACAGAATCTTTTTCATAATATTTTCAATTATACGTTATTTCATTTATTCTTCATTCTCACTTTTGTCTTTACGCTTTTTCTTTTCTTTTTCGGGCTTTTCCGTTGTACCGGCAAGTACAATAACGAACTCTCCCTTGGGCGGTGTCTCCTCGAAATGGGCTATTACCTCTTCGAGGGTTCCCCTTACGCTTTCCTCATGAATCTTGGATATCTCCCTGCAGGCACTGACCTGACGCTCCGGACCGAAATATTCGGCAAACTGCTTGAGCGTCTTCACCACCCTATAGGGAGACTCGTAGAATATCATGGTGCGAGTCTCAGCTTTAAGACTATCCAGTCTTGTGGCACGTCCTTTCTTCTGCGGCAGGAAACCTTCAAAGCAGAACCTGTCGCAAGGCAAGCCTGACGATACTATAGCAGGAACGAAAGCCGTTGCACCTGGCAGACACTGCACTTCAACACCGGCAGCGACAGCCTCCCGGGCAAGATAGAAGCCGGGATCGCTGATGCCCGGAGTGCCGGCATCGCTAATCAGAGCTATCGTCTGACCGCCCTTCAGACGCTCCACGATGGCTGCAGACGTGCCATGTTCGTTAAACTTATGATGCGCCATGAGCTGATTCTTAATCTCAAAATGCTTAAGCAAGATACCCGATGTACGTGTATCTTCGGCAAGCACCAGATCCGCCTCCTTGAGGATGCGGATAGCACGAAGCGTCATATCCTCCATATTGCCGACGGGGGTCGGCACAATATATAATGTTCCCATACTTAGCCACAAATATAAGGATATTAATCAGGTGTGGCAAAAAAACATGCAGTTTCTTTGCAATTTTTAAAACGTCTTTGTAAATTTGCGGACAAATGGACAACAATTTAGCAGGGGAGACACACCGTCCCGGTAGAATTGAAGTGGTGTGCGGCTCTATGTTCTCAGGCAAGACAGAGGAGCTGATAAGGAGAATGAAGAGAGCGAAGTTTGCCAAACAGAAGGTGGAAATCTTCAAGCCCGCAATAGACACACGCTATTCGGATATTGATGTGGTCAGCCATGACCAGCACTCCATACCGAGTACGCCGATTGACACATCTTCGTCTATAGCGCTGCTGGCATCAGACATTGACGTTGTGGGCATCGACGAAGCTCAGTTTCTCGATGAGGGATTGGTTGACGTATGCAATGACCTTGCCAACAGAGGGGTAAGAGTCATCGTGGCAGGACTTGACATGGACTTCAAAGGGAAACCGTTCGGTCCTATCCCTGCACTATGCGCCATTGCCGACGAAGTTACGAAAGTGCATGCCATCTGTGTAAGATGCGGCGCATTGGCGTATGTAAGTCACCGACTTGTGGCTAACGACAAGCGCGTTTTGCTTGGAGAACAGGCAGAGTATGAACCCTTATGCAGGGAATGCTACATGAAGGCGGTGCAGGGAGAGACGAAATAGGCAACTCACACTATATGTAATTAACAGACTTCTTATATGCTTGAAAAGGAAATAACATTTGACAGATTCGTGCGCATTCTCGGCGGTGTGCTTCTCGTTGGCGGTGTGCTTTATACCGTGAACTATCTAAGCAGCGTGCTTTTGCCATTCTTTATTGCATGGCTGCTGGCATATCTGCTGTACCCTATGGTAAAGTTCGTACAGTATAAGATGCACGTTCCGACAAGGGCGCTGTCGATTATCGTCACGCTGATATTCGTATTGGCGGTTATCGGCGGAGTGTTCTACCTCATCATCCCCCCGATGCTCGAACAGTTTGAGAAACTCGGCGATGTAGCCTCCCAATACATACGACAAGGCACAAACGGAGAGAGCTTCCAGGCTGTGGTGCAGCAATGGCTCCATGAGAATAAGGAAGCGATAGAGTCTGTCTTCAAGAGAAAAGATGTGACGGACGCCATCAAATCCGCCATGCCTAAGATTTTCAACATGCTCGGCGAGACGGCAAACATAATAATAAGCATCGTGGCATCGCTCATCACCTTATTATATATGTTCTTCATCCTTCTCGACTACGAATATCTAACCTCCAACTGGATAAAGATATTCCCAAAGAAAGTGCGTCCTTTCTGGCAGTCGCTGATGCAGGATGTGGAGAAGGAACTCAACAGCTATATCCGCGGACAGTCGCTTGTGGCACTCACCATGGGAATACTGTTCTGCATCGGATTCACCATAATAGACTTTCCGATGGCAATCGGTCTTGGCATTCTGATTGGCATCATGGACCTCGTACCGTATCTCCATACCTTCGCCTTGATACCGACTGCCTTCCTTGCCCTGCTGAAAGCAGCAGACACAGGACAGAACTTCTGGGTTATACTCGCCAGTGCGGTGGCGGTATTCTGCATAGTACAAATCATTATAGACATGGTAGTGACACCTCGCATCATGGGAAAAGCCATGGGACTGAACCCTGCCATACTATTGCTTGCCCTTTCCGTATGGGGCACACTGCTCGGATTCATAGGACTTATCGTAGCCCTTCCGCTGACAACAATACTCATTGCCTATTACCAACGCTATGTTACAAAAGACAAGGCGAAGAACATTGAAGTCACTGCAACGGGAGATGAAAAACCGAAAGAATAAAATAGTCATTAATCTATATCACAATTACTAACCCCCAAAAATCTAAGCTTATGATTAAGTATGGAAAAAACATGGCACTATTAGTTGCCTTAGTGTTAGTGGCACTGTTGTCGTCATGCAGCGACTCGCCAAAGTATTTAGACATGCTCCCGGACGACGCCATCACACTGGTGCGCCTGGACGTAAAGCAAATGACCGAGCAAAGCAACTTCGAGAAAGGCGGACTGAAAGACAAAATGTTGAAGCTCGTTGCCGAGGACAACATGCCTGCCGAAGCAAAGAAGCAGATAGAGAAAGTTGTAAAAGACCCGGCAGAACTTGGAATTGACCTCAGAGTGCCGATGATGGTCAGCGTTACCGCAGACCAGGAAGTCACTCTGTTTGCGGAAATGCACAATGCGGACAAGTTGAAAGACTTCATCAAAGGTCTGAATGCAGGAAACAGCAAGAAGCTTACTGAGAAAGACGGCTTCACCTATTACTATGCCAACCGTGCCATGATAGCCTTCAACGATGATGTGTTCTGCTTTGGTGCGGCAGAAAGCCAGACGGAGCAGGAGGCTATAGACAAAATGAAAGACCTGTTCTCGGGAAAAGTAACCAAAATGAAAGACAGGGAAGACGTACAGAAGCTTCTGGCAAGCGACGGCATTGCACAGATGCTCATCTTCGGAGAGGCTTTAGGCTCTTTGCCAATGGCAAAACAGATGACAGAGATGATGCCGAAAGGCGTAAACATGAAAGACGCTTCGTTCCTGCTGAACCTTTCTTCACAGAAGGGAAAGGCTTCGCTCTCATACGAGGTCATTACAGACTCCAAGGAATGGAAAGACTATATAGCAAAGAGCGACGAGATGGTTAAGCCTATTGATGCCAACTATCTGGAGTATATATCCAAAGACGGCTTTGCCCTTATGGCAAACTGCGCTGGAGAAAAACTCTTGAACTATCTGCAGGACAGCGGCATGCTGAACATCATGGACGGCGAGCAGGAGAATATAATAAAACCATTCCTCTCTTCACTCGATGGAAACATCGTAGTAGGCATCGACAAAATAGATGAGAATTCAGCAAAACCATCATTCGTAATGTATGCAAAGACGAAAAACGATTCTTTCAGCAAACTGGCGAATGAGAATTTAGGAACTATGGGAGAGATAGGCTATAAAGACAACACCACCTATATTATAATGTCCAACACGGAGAAGCCGATGACACCGACAAAGAACGGCTTCAGCAAGGGTGACGTAAAAGGCTCGCTATATTGCTATGTGAACTTCGACCTGTTCAAGCCGGTAATCAATATGTCGAGCGGCATGGATGCCATCATCATCAAATCAGTCTACGATGTGTTCTCTACTGCAGAATTATATTATCTCGGAGAGGGCAAATGTGAACTTACCGTCAGCATGAGGGATTCCAACAAATATCCTCTTGAGAAGATTTCAGACTACATCGTATCTGAGATGAAATAACAGAAATTATTATACGCTTTGTTGCAGCTTATGTTGAACGGTCTTGTGTATAAACTGCTCTACCGACACATCAGCGTATGGCAGATGGCGGGCTTTACCTTGGCAAACCTTTGCGGCATGACCATTGTCGTTGCCGCCATACAGTTTGCTGCGGATGTATTGCCTTTGTTTTCCGGAAACGACAGTTTCATGCGACCGGGACAGATTGTCATAACAAAGCGTGTGAACTATTTCTCCTCCCTTTCCGGAAGCACTCCGGTATTCTCCGGCGAGGAGATAAAGGACATCAAGGAACAGTCCTTCACCAAAAGCGTGGGACTGTTCCTTCCATCACAATACAAGGTTTATGCCACCATTGGCAGCAAAGACATGGGAATGGAGTTTTCCACACAGATGTTTTTTGAGTCTCTGCCCGATGAGTTCATTGACGTAAACCTGAACCAATGGAAATACACTGCCGGAAGCGACAGCGTACCTATCATCCTTCCGCGAAACTATCTCAACCTGTATAATTTCGGATATGCCACAAGTCAAGGACTGCCTACCATATCCGAAGGAATAATAAAACAGATTGGCATAAGGCTACAGCTATCAGGCGACCAGGCTTCGGTTGTGCGTCATGGAAAGGTTGTGGCATTCTCCCGTACGCTGAACACGATTCTTGTTCCACAGACCTTCATGCAGGAATACAACAAGACACTTTCTCCAGGACGGACACCACAACCATCAAGACTTGCTGTTATAGCAACGAATATCGGTGACAGCAAGATTGCGGACTACCTTGACGCTCATGGCTACGACACAGAAGGGAATGATGCCGACTCCGCCAAGACGGCAAGCTTTCTGCGCATCACGACAATCATCGTGTCTGCTGTGGGAATCATAATTTGCATATTGTCATTCTACGTGTTAATACTCAGCATCTTCCTGCTTCTGCAGAAGCATACAGAGATAATAGACTCCCTGTTGCTCATCGGCTATTCGCCAAGGAGCGTGGCAATGCCGTTCTATATCCTGGCGATAGGACTGAATACGATAGTCGCCATCTCGGCTGTATGGATGTCTGCCTTGCTTCGGGATTACTATCTGCCACGGTTCGGAGAACTGTACCCTCAATTAGACACAACAGAAATATTGCCGTCACTGACTGCAGCAACGGCAATATATCTATTGATGTGTATTCTTAATTCGTGTGCAGTGCGCCGCAAGATAAACTCCATCTGGCATCTGCACGAATAGGATTATCCCAAATCGGTCATTAGGTCGTTGGGGGATTATATAAATAATGTGTACAGGAAATACATCCAGTGTGCACAGATTGCAGCTACGATACCACCACAAGTATGGGCAATTATCGCCTTCGGCGTAAGGTCACGATAGCCCAAAGAGTCGAGCATCGCCGTATGAGTGCTGAGGAATCCGCTCCAACACATTCCGATAGCTGTAAACACAGCAATGGCATTACCGTCCACCCATCCGTGGGAAACGAAGTTAGGCACGAGACTGAGGGCAGCGCCCACCGCACCAAGAGCAGTGATAGGGAATGCCACAAGATGTGGGTCCTGGAAGCCGAACAGCCACTCAAAGATGAAGTCTATCTTGTTCGCAAGCCACGGAAGCAGTTCCACGCCCTGATAAGCCGATCCGTCATAAACGCCGTCGGCATTGGCTCCGAAGGTGAATATCATGACGAAAGTGGAAATGATAAGCACACCCGGTATAATGGCAATACCTACCTCCACGCCACTACGGCCACCATCAAGCAGCGCATCAAGAACACGGATGAACACCGTCTTTGGGGAGTTGACTTCCTCTTCTTTCTCCTCTTCCTCCAAATCCTCTGCATCTACGGCATTCTCCGTAGCATACTGTGGATATGACTTCAGTACGAAACGCTGCATGAGTCTTGTGGAACACACACAACCGCAACATGCACCGAGCAGTCCGATAACGGGAGAAGCATAGAAACCCTGTCCCACCATAAACACCATTACAAGGAGTCCCATACCGAATGCCGTACCGAAATTGGTCAGCGAAATAAACTGGAACTTCTTGAAGTAGCTTGCAAAGCGCTTGTCATGTGCAAGCGATATGATAGCCGGGTTGTCTGAAAGGAATGTCATCACCGCTCCAAGAGAAGTGACACCAGGCAGGTTAAACACCGGTTTCATCAGCGGACGAAGCAGTCTCTCAAGAAGGTTCACTACGCCGAACTCCATGAATATCTTACCCAACGCACCGGTTATCACACAGATACTCATAAGGTAGAACACGGTATTGAGCAGCAGGTCATGTGCCGTCTTCATTATAGTGTTCAACATATTTGGCAGTCCCATCACATAGCCGAGATAGCCGAAGATACATACTACGACTAACAGACACAGAATCCCCGTCGGTGCAGTAATCTTTTTCTTTGCTGATTCTTTTTTCATCACCTGTAACTGTTTTTATTGTTGATATTTATTTGCCGTACTTAAACAAATGCAACTTCGCAGTAAGACCCACCTGCACGGTAAGTCTATCGTCAAGCAGCGTTCCGTTCGGATTTGCGTTCTTGCCATGGGTATGTGCCACTCCTGCATTGATTCTAATATCCTCCTTATTCTTCATCGGGAAGAACTCCAAGCCACCGGCGTATGTAGTAAGTTCCGTACCAGCCCAAACGGTCTTGTCAGCATCGGTATTAGTATTGTTCACGTCGTAAATAAACTTTCCATACAGCTTCAGCTTCGGCAGCACCTTACACTTCAGGTCTGCCACAACAGAGCAGTCGCGGAAGAAGTAGGTCTGATGGCTGGCGGCTCTGTTCATGAAGTCAAGCTCAAGTACTGTATTACCGAAGCGGAATCTGTTGCCCAAAGAGATGTATGAGATATATTTGGTTGAAGAATACTGGAGAAGGTTCAGGGAATAGAGTGTTTCAAAAGGACCATGCACTCCCGCCCAAAAAATGTTGTAGGCATAAATGTCGTGACAACCAGGATAAGAACAAGGGCTCTCACTGAACTGGGCAGAAAATTTGTCATTACCTGCATTTGTCGTATACGTCACGCTTCCGCCAAATCGGAAACATCCGGTATTGTTCCAGTATTCAGAAGTGGTATACTCGTCTATAGGAGCCTTGTCGTATTCATATCCACCGATAAGCACCACCTGCTTTCCGGCAGCCATACTCCAGTTTTTGTCTGCCTCATAGTTCAGATATACCCAATCGGTGGCATCAAAGTACTGGTTGTTTTCAATCTTCTTGTTGAGACGCTGGCGCCAAGCATAAGAAAACTTGCTGTTGATATTACCACTCACGCTAAGATTCAGATAGTCTCCCTTAAAGCCGGAGTGATCATGTCTGATCTCGCCCCCTACCCTATCATTATAGAAGCTGGTTCTGAATTCACCATCAACGTTTATTGTCGGCTTGTCCTGCTGTGCATAGCTGCACAACACGCACATTGCCCCAACTGTTGCTAACAAAATGTTTTTCATACAATTTTTCGGTTCTTTTTTGGTTATACAAGGTATAGTGTCATTAGGCTTTCGCTTTTTCAACGATAATGCAAAGCGAACACAACAGAAAATGAATTCTTTCATTTTTATTGTTAAGGTGCCGCTTATCTCGGACAAAGATACAACAAATGCACAAATATACAATAGTACATATATAAAAACATCGTTTCAAATAAAAAAAATGCAAAAAAATTTGGTGTTGTGACATAAAACCCGTACCTTTGCACTCGCTTTTACACCAATAAGCAAAACGGAGATCCGCTAGCTCAGTTGGTAGAGCACAACACTTTTAATGTTGGGGTCTTGGGTTCGAACCCCAAGCGGATCACAAAGGGAGGTTTCAGACCTCCCTTTTTTTTGCTTTTTTCTTTATTCAAACCCAATAATAAACACCATTCAAAATCAAGTTAAAAAAGAAAGTTACCGACTTTCTCATGGAAGTTACCTAATTCCTATAAGAAAGTTACCGACTTTCTAAAACAGACTGATATTTTCAGAGCTGTCGGATTTCGTTGGAGTCCAGCAGCTTCATTCGTCTTATGTCTTTTTATAAGGCAGGCTAAGGCTTGCACAGCCTTTGTAGAAGTCATGTTTGATGGAGATGCAGCGGTGTATCATGTCTGACGAAGACCTCGCTGTTAGAATGGCAAAGGAGAGCAGCCCAGCCCATTTGAATAGGCAAAGAGTGAGGTTTTCTTCCATCGCCCTGTCTTGGGAGGAGAGAGAAGAAAAAGAGGAGTTGGCGGTCAGATAGAGACTGCCTGTCCTTGGGTAGGGATAAATTGAAAAATGCTTCCATACTGCGAAAGTAGGGAAGCATTTGTATGGGGAAAAAGACAAGAATCATTCTTGTGGCTTTATATTGTCTTTATAAGAAACATTGAGTAATGATGCAACAGAAGCTTTTTCCATCGGCATTTGTCCTTCTAAGGTAGTGTAAACAGAGCCGTGACACAGTTCTGTTTACACTACCATAGTTCCCATAATCCCAAGCGAATCCCCAAATGTTATTGTCCTTTATATTGTCTGATAAAGTTGATAATGAGTGATAGCAATTAAATTAATAGCTATAAAATAGAAAACCAACATCGATTAAGAATAAAACAAGCGCAAATCAAAAGTCCAATAATAAAACCTATTTTTTCAATTGTTTTTAAAGACTCATCGCTTATATTACATTTAAATAAACTACCCAATATTATAACTCCAAGTACAATTGCACCACATATAGACATTGCGCCCATAATATATGATGCGGCAAATGCAAAAATAACATAACCAATAATTAATAATGGTATACATGCAATTAACGCTAATCCAAATTTTATGGAAAATTTAATATTTTCTTTTTTCCTTTCTTTTTTTTCTAGTTCTACATTAGCTCTCTCTTCTTTTATTTTATTAGCAACTTCAGTTTTTTCTAATTCAGAGTATGTTTTATCATCTAAGTTTGTGCATCCAATAAAGCATTCTTCTTTTAGAACAAGAGAATTATTCTTTTTTATTATTTTTAGAGACGTACAATCTGCAAAACATTCAGGGGCTAATTCTATATTGGGACTATGAATAACTATTTCTTCCAATCCTATACAATTAGCGTATTTAGAAATGACTGATTACCAATTATTTGCAGTTAATAAGGTAGAAAAGAGAATTGGGTATTATTAGTAGGTTTAAGGAAAGTGAAAATTTAACGATTTTAACTTGTTTTTTGCAAACACGCAATAGTACAATGGGGGTTTTGTCTATTGTCGCCTTTCTTTGTCTATTAATGGTTCATACCAATCCCACATTTCTTTTAGGGTTTTAAAGTCCAGGGGAACAGGATTTGGTTCAACGAAAGCTTCTTCCGGGGTGATCGGGAGAAAATGGCAAAAAAAAGCTTCATCTGTCCTACGTGGATATTGAGCCAATGAAGAATCAAAAAAAGATGTCCAGTAATCATAATGATGAGTATGAATAAACTCTGACCACGAATTGATGACGTCTTTCTCTTTGCGAATGTCAATAAATTCAAGTTGTTCAAGATTTCTATCATAGATATCCCCCCATGCAGATTTCATCATACTTAAAGCTTCTACATCAGTTACTGGGGCACTATATCCAAATATCGTAACATTATGAGTATTGCATTTTTCTTTGTCAAGCCTATCTTGAAGCATTTGCCATGAACTTCTAATAAATGAATCTTTATTGTAATCTTTATGTTTTACAGGAAATAGCAATTGAGTTGGCTCGAAATAAATAGATTCGTTATTTGAGTACATCCCAGCACGTCCTAGCATATGTTTTTCTTGATTATACCCTACTGCAACATTACCATGTAAATATATCATTTGTGGGCTACTACCATGATGATAATTCCTCCACCAAGCTTGATATAAAAATGGGTCCCAGTTAAATGTTGCAATGGCATCCTTATCCCTTAGAGACATAACCAAATAATCATAAATCGTTGGTTCATCTGGTAACTCTAGGGTTCCGAAATATGAGTATATCATATCATTCATCACCTTCAAATAATAATTGTTTGGATCGTGTTCAACCAAATTACTATACGTCGCTTCGAAGTTATCACATATAAGATTCTCTGGAAATTTATTCAAAACTCCATCCAATCCACAGACTTTCGGCAAATCATTCATAGATGGCAAACTTAAACCATGCTTTTCTGGATTTCTGAGTGCAGACGCAATGCTTGCACCTGCACCTAATATTACGACATGCGAACCTCCTGACAAATGTACATCTTTGATATTCATAATATTATTATTTTTACAAGAAACCACATGCCATCATTATCCTTGCCTTCATGCTTTATAATGCCTTTCTTTTGCAATGTAGAAAGGTCACGTTCAATGGTACGTTGACTCACTGACAAAATCTCCGACATTTGCTTGCCGGTGATTGTCGGAGACTCTTTGATGAGATTGAGGATTTTCTTCTGACGCTCAATGAGTTTCGTCTCCGACACGTCTCCGTCATGTTCTCCGACATTCGGGGTATTGGAAGAGGCAAAAATAATGGTTTGGAATTGGGTCGGGGTTGATTTGAATTTGGGCTTCAATTCATCCCTATACCCTTCCAGAGCTTTTGTCTCATTGCAAATGCGTGTGAGTCCGCTGCCTCGTTTCTCCATATAGTCAAGCTGAGCCATCACATTCGCAAGGATAGGATTGCGCCTTTCGGAAGAAACATCTACGATGTCTAAGTTCTGAATTAGTAGACCATTGTACATTCCGCCAGGGGATGTAACGGTGAGACGGTCATCGTAGATGTCAAGATGCACCTCGCCACCCATAACCGTATAGTCACGATGGATAAAGTGGTTAACCATTGCTTCAAGAACGGCGCGTTCCGCATACTCAGGTTTGTTCTTTCGTCCATCGGGCAGTTTCTCCCAGCCTCGCTTAGTGTTAGACTTCGCAAAGTTCATAGCTTCACGGAGTAGCATCAGAACATTACCTGTAAACTCTGCATCATTGATGGCATCACCCTTTTCCTTTCCATCCCATCGTGTGCAGTATAGGCGAGATTGCCACAATGGACAATCATCGGCAAACAGTGCGCCCGCATTCGTTAGGTTCCCTGCACCTGTTGCCAGCCCAAACGATAATAGATACTTCTTGTCCCATTCTAGTTTAGTGCGGCCTTTGAAGGTGTTCGCTAATATCGTGAAAGCATTGTCTTCAACCTTATAATCCGT
Source organism: uncultured Prevotella sp. (assembly GCA_900548745.1). Lineage (GTDB taxonomy): Bacteria > Bacteroidota > Bacteroidia > Bacteroidales > Bacteroidaceae > Prevotella. Next base: position 687 of record URLQ01000039.1, on the reverse strand, counting down.
ATGAAGGGAATCGTAAGTTTTATTAGAACCTTTCAGTACCAAGCGCACCATTTGCTCTGCCGTGGCAGGAATACTCTCATCACCAACACGGACAAAGGCTATGCGCTGACCATCGCCAACGTAGTAATATGGTGTGTAATGCCCAGCATTGACTTTGAGCTGCAAGACGTGTAAGCCATCTATATCATGAGGAATCATTTCTACTTCTGGCAGAGGATCCATGTAATCGCGAATTTTATTACTGATACCTTCGCAAACATACTGTACATCATCGAGACCTTTGACTATGCCATCATTATTTATGCCAAAGAATAACGAGCCACCTAAGCCGTTGGCAAAAGCACTTACGCTCTTCAACCAACTCTTAGGTTTCTTTTCTTCGAGCATCACCTTGAAATCGTATGCGGTACATTCTGCAATCAGAGCCTTTAATTCCATTCTATAAAATCTCGTTTTATCTTACAAAGGTACATATTTTTATTGAGAATACGGCCTAAAATCATCATCGCGCGAGTAATTTAAGCGAAATTTATCTAAAAAACACAACGATATACGGCTAAAAGTTGCGATAATTGAGGATTTTTGTATACCTTACCTGTTGGCGGAATTAATTTAGTGCATACTTAATTCTACCAATGGGCTTGTCGTTAATGAAGTTTACGTATTGCAGAATGGTAAGTGCACTAA